>JAITBB010000034.1 GCA_031283795.1 Rickettsiales bacterium | reverse complement strand
CCCAAAAAAATAAGATTCTAGGTAGTATACCCATGGCTAGGATGGGTCAGCCAGAGGATGTGGCTAATGCCGTAGTGTTCCTGGCTAGAAGGGAATCCGGCTATATCACAGGACAGACCATCCACGTCAACGGTGGTCTTCTTATGCCCTAGAAGATAATTTCTCCTAGGTAGGTAATTTTCATCGACTAGTACAGTGGAATGCGAACGTCGATGACCTCTCTTCTGCCAAGTTTTGTTTTTCTTAGAACTCGTCCATATTTGTCTACCACACCACTAATGCCGGAGTTGGCCACCCGGATGGCCGGCATATGACTCTCTAGAGCTCTAAATCTCAGGGCATTGAAGTGCTGGTATGGACCGCTGGTCCTGCCAAGCCAGGCATCATTTGTGACATTAACTATGAGTCTAGCTCCTCCCCCTCTATTCACAGAATCTATGAATATTGATTCATAGCATATGCTTGGAGAGAAAATGGGAAACCTGCTGTCAATCTCTATGAGTTTACCCTTCACCCTTGCTCTGGAAAAATTCCCAATTCCTGTTATAGCCGTTAGGAACGTGAACAGATCACTGAATGGTATGAACTCTCCGAATGGGGCTAGGTGGTATTTATCGTAATAGTCCACAATCTTGGAGTCCCTTATAACAATGAGAGAGTTGAAGATCTCCGGACAAGCCCTTTCAATCCTTAGTGCCCCGGTGACTAGGACTCTGCTTTTACCAAACCTATCTCCAATGATTTGCAGAATCCTATTTTTCCCTCCAAAAGATATCGGGTGGGGCAGTGCGGTTTCTGGCCACACTATATAGTCTATTCCTTCGGCGCCCTCCAGACTGATGTTTAACATATCCTCCACAATATCGTCAAATTGCTCACCATCCATTTTGGCCTCCTGCGCTAGATTCGGCTGGACCAGTCTAACCAGGTAGGATGACTGGATCTGTCCGGCATTTTTTAGTCTCACCAGGCCGAAGCCCACCAGGAGAAGTAGTACAGAACAATAGAAGACCGAGTAGCGGCGGTACTCTCGCCGCTTCAGCGGGTAGGGCGAGCTGTATAGAATAAGAAGCAAAAATCCAAATAGGTGACTGCCAAAAATCGAAACGGTTTGCAGCAGCAGTGGACAAAATGCCAAACTGTAGCCCACCAGATTCCAGGCAAAGCCCGTTGCCAAAATCCCTCTCGCTATTTCGAAAACTGTCCAGAAGATCGCAAAGACCACGGTAATGTAAAATCTATTCTCTATGAATTTCCTGAGGAGCCAGGTCGACAGAGTTGTTAGGGCTATATAGCAGGCCAGGAATGACGGTATGAGGGTTAGAGCAAAGGGGATTAGCCAAGCGTACTTCACTGGTTCCACAAGGAGTGGACTATAGAACCAATAACAATTCCCCATGAAATAGCCAAAACCAAATATCCACCCGCTCAACAGGGCCTCTTTCGAGCTCCGCGATGAATCTAGGGACTCCAGAAGCAGATTTAGACTGAAGAAAAATATAAAAAAGAGATAGAGCGGGGCAAACGCCAGAGAAGACGCCAGACCGGAGCAGAACAGCCCACTCCATCTGCCCGTTCTAGGAGCAGTCGTTGATTGCACCTCCTATCTTTGGTCTGTTCTTCTCTGCCGAGTATCCCTTGGTTGGAGGGCACCTCCAGATCTTTTTCCTGTGAAAGATCCTCCTGCACGTCTGGTCATTAGAATTGCAACCAGTACCAGAGAACAGAATAGAGCGGAGACTATATAGGCTTCCTCTGTATGCCCCTGTCCTACGAGTCTAAATATGCCCCCAAAGAAGAACAGATACACAGCAAAACCGAGCCACTGGCCTATCCTGTGGTTTAGCACACGGTTTATTTCCAGTTCGTGCCTGTATTCCTGTTCCCTCCTGACAAAATCGATGAGCTCTCTGCCCATGCCGGAATTCTTATATTTGACGAGTATGTCCGGGGGAGGCAGTAGGAAATTCTCTCTACTATCGTCATTACCTTCATTCGGACGGCTTGTGTTTATCATTCTTATACCTATCGTTTTGTTTAGCTTTTCCAATGCTCTCCAGTATTCCACCGACGGCCCTCCAGTCACTCATCAGAACATCCCTATAGGAATGTCTGGAGCCCCTGTGGATCCCCCGATGAACGAACGGGAGTAGAGAGACCATTCCCTCCATAAATTCTTTTATCATCGTCATGCATGTTTTTTCCAGAGGGGATTCTAGAGAAAATGAAAGAAAAATTCAATACACCCCCCTTTTGCCGGTCAGAAGGATTCCAGAGACCGTCAAATGTGTCCGAAGAGTCCGGGAAGTATCTCTATGGATTACTCAGGAATTGTTTTCAACCAGCATGAAACTGCCATAGCCGACCACCCTGCCATCGTTATTCGAGTAGTCCCCCGAATCTGCTCTGGACAGATTTTTTATTCTAAAATTTTTACCTTTTGCAAATTTGATCAACCCCTCTACAACATTTAACCCACAGAGCATTTCCTGTTTCAAGCTGCTGTTATCTAATTTCTCTATAAATTTTATGGTGCGATTGTCCATATCTATGGATTCCTGCCTCCTCAAATAGTGGCTCATGTCGGAACTGAAAACAAAACCGACAGACTCATCACTCCATAAAATCCTCATTATCCCTAGAACCTCACCCCGTTTTGGGTTGCCCACGATCAGTGGTAGAATACTAACTCTGTTATCAAATATTTTCTGTATAAAGGGTATTTGGACCTCAATGGCATGCTCACAGAAGAAGTCATCTTCCCTTACAAAATTCTCCAATCCAGTCTCCCTAATTTTACTCACTAAATTCTTGTCGTTCCTCACCAAACCCAGCGGGGTTTCAAAAAAATCATGGCCACTATAGACTACGCCACTAAAGTAAAAATTATGTGACGGAGCAAAAATCACTATTGTCCCTAGATCTCTGTTGTTTTTCAATGCACTGTAACCACAACCGGCTGTTTTCCCGGAATAAACATAGCCGGCATGGGGCACTATTATCGCTCTCGTCTCGGCACCCAGAGATTTATCGTCGAAAAGATACTCGTCTATCTGTTTCTCCAGTTCTTCTCTGTCTCTGGGATAAAAAGAACCAGAAAAATTCGGTTTCCTAACCCTAGGGGTTTCCCTATTCTCCTTAAAAACCTCCGCCCCAAAAACCTCAAATGACGAATCCCTATCTCTATAGGCGCTAGACTCAAGCCCTGCTTTTCTTGACAGGTGTTCCAGAAGCTCAATTCTATCCCATCCCCATTCAAGCGCGACCTGTGGCAGAAAAACTGCACGTCTATTTCTATTTGTCATTATCACACCATCTGTTCCGACCCTTATTTCATCAATTGATCCTATGGCTTTTGCCTCTTCTAAAATAGATATCTCGAAGTCTATGGCATCCAATTCATCCAGAACTACCGGTTCAAATCTTGAATCGTGAAGTCCAGCATTCACAGCATATTCGACTATGGTTTCATATATTGGCTGATCTGAAATTATAACACCTATGCAGCCTCTGAGTTGTTCATCTTTCTGCAGTGTCACAAAGACACCCCCACACCTAGAGATGTTACTCCTCTCAATTCTGGTGAGATTTTTCCTCTCTAGGAACCCACTAGGTTCAAGATATCTACCCGTTTCCAGGTAATATTCCAGAGATTTCCTTGCTAAATCTAGCAAGATCTCCTTTTCCCTCTCTGAAAAACTAAAGTTGTTCATATTCGCGATTGCCCCTCCGAGTTATTCCTATCGTCAGAGACGCTGGAGTTGCTCCAATCCGAATTCTTCTATGGCCGTCATTCACCCAGAACACCGATTTATCCGCCATTCTCCTCCCTGCTTCTACCTATTTTTTGCATTTATATGCTTTACTAAAAATATCCCTACACATTTGCTAAGTCAAATGATAGGTCTGCCATTGAATTTCCCAGAGAAACAATAATTCTCTAATCCACACTAGACCTGGCTCTAGATTAATTTTCTATAGAATAGACAGCAATATAGCCTCTATTCTGCGCCTGCTCTCGGGTCTTCCCCGTTTTCTGATGGGAGGAAGGGCTAGCTATTGCATTGTTATTTAGTCCCACTAGCTTGCTGGCTACACACCACTAGTGGTATCTAAATAGTATGAATGGAAATTATAGAAAAAATGTGTCGATGATCGCCATAGTCTTTTGTATTTGCTTTGGTTTCGGAGAGGCAAGAGGAACTGCTACGAAGGTTGACCTGTTGCGAGAGTTATATCACGACTCCGGAAATCTGCTGAAGATATTACTGATAAAATTTGTTCCGTCACTGCTGTTTAAATCCATTGCCAGCGATATTTCTAGCGAAGATATTAAAGATTTGATAGAAAACCTGAAATCCTACGGAGAAGAACTCGAAGGGTTGAAGACTGGATTCAAGACTTTTCCCGATTCCCTCCTATCCGAAGAGTACACCAGCAACATAGAGGATATCCTGTCCGCCACCGGGTACATACTAAATGCCAAAACCCGAGCTTCATGGAAAACAAAATCTCTGAAGGGGCTAGAAGGAACTAATGGAGATAGTGCGCTACACAGAGCCAGATTAGACTTTAGCAGTCTTTTAACACTGATGATAACGCGAGAGGGTTATCCTAGATGGCATAGAGATCTCAATAGGATAATATTGAGGCATGGCGAAATCCTAGAAAGCCTTAGGGGAGAACTCCGAACCAGAAAATATGTCGAAGAGCGTTCCCAGATAAGAATATATATCAAGAACCTGCCAAGGCTGCTGGAGGCCGTCAAAGCCCTTGGAGAAAATGATAAAATATTTAAACAGATGGGCTTCAAATTTGAAAACATTCTTACCGAAGCATTAAATATATTTAGGTTCTTTCTAGAGGCATTTGTCCATATTAGAACAAACGGAAGAGATGTGGTGAAAATATTGAAAGATCTATCGGAAAGGTCGAAGTCCCTGAAGGAAAAACTCGAAGAGGCAAAGAGGACAATGGCCTATGGCGAGAAGGATTCATTGGATCTATTAGATCCATCTGAAATCGTATCCTATGTGACTTTGCATGACGCACAGTCTGGTCATATTTACTATTTCATAGATTCTCTGATTACAACTATCGAAACAGGAATAAAATTGATTCGGGGCAGCCTAGATTCAAGGTCAATCACAATTTCCGCGTTTGTCCTTCGTAGCCCCGATTCTGCGTCTGATTCTCCCGCCATGTATGCCGGAGACATTTTTACCCATCATGTGCACCAGGCATCGGTCAGTATTATTAGCGCCATAGCCTGGGGTTACTCACAGCGGATGAACACAGAAGTACTGCAAGAGACTAGTTGTACGTGTTCTAAGGCTCTCACTTCGATTATGAACAGCATTATTAATACCATGTGGGGATTCCTATCGACTAGTAACACTGCAGAGGAAACCCATGAACCACCTCGGAGAGAGCCGGCACAACTGACGGAACGGGATATATACCGCAGAACTGTGGGTATTGTGAAGAGAGATCGTACCGAAATGACGTATGTTAGTCATCTCATGAAACTATTACACACTCTACAGCATGTCTACAGGTATTACATTAAATATAAAGTGATCAGAGGCAGAGAAATCTATGCCCCATTGATTGTAGCTAGAACATACCAGGGGGGAATTTCACCCATAGATCTTTTTGCTCTAAGATTTTCACACATCAATCTGCAAAATAGTAGGGGGACCTATGAGGCCCTATGGGATCGGGCCGTACAGAGACTGCTGTTCAATGACCCTTCGATGCCTCTAGTTGGAACTTTCGTTAGAATTCTTAGCAGTGACATCCGCTCCACGGAGGATGAGCGTGAACGAGCCGAAGAGGAAAATAGTGGTGCTGTCCTGGTTACCACAAATGCCCCAGCTAGAAACGCACCTAGAACAGTGTTACAGACGGTCTCTCTGGTCCTCATCGAGCTGTTATTCCCTCTAGTGGAAACAAACAGAGAACAGCACAGCTTTGTAGAGGAATTGGATGACGACGAGGAGACAGAGGAGGTGAAAAAGACAGAGGAAATGGAAGAGAAGGAGAAGAGGGAGGAGGAAGAAGCGGGTGGACCAGATGCCTCTGGTGCCATCGCTGTCGTAGGCAACGGCAGTGGAAGCGGACAGGGCACGATTATAGTGACCAGCCCCCAGGTCACTGTGTTCCCAGGGGATGGACCTGACCCTGATCTGGATGAGAACAGACAGCATGGGTTCCCTACCAACCTCCCTGCAGTGGTCGGGCTCTTTGATAATTTCTATTCCCCTCGGAGGAAATAGAAGAAGGGATTAGATTCTACTGAACCTATCTCTGGGAATAACTTTCCAGGAATAGTTTCTCAAATCTGTGGAGCAGCACCATTTCTGCTCTTTCCATGATCTCTGCTTCCTCCTTGGCTATATGGTCAAAGCCCAAAAGATGCAGTAGACCGTGGACAATGAGATGGGATAGATGTTCTCTCAGAAATTTATTCTGCTCAGCGCTCTCACGCTCTATACTGTCAATGGATAGTACTATGTCCCCGAGTGCCACATATTTCTCATGGCCCAGACAGAGTGGGAACTCGCGCTCATAGAGAGGGAAGGAGAGCACATTTGTTGGGCCCTCAACACCTCTGTAATTTTTGTTCAGTAGGCTGATCTCTTCGTCGTTGGTCAGAACAATGGATATCTCCACGGTAACTCCTCGCTCTACTCTATAGCCCAATAGTTCCCGGACCAGAGAGAAGAGATTCCTCGTCATCAACTTGACCCTCGATATCCCTATAGACCCAGACCATCTGGGATCCTCCCTAGCCACCTGAAATATCAGCATGAATTCACCATTTCATCACAACGCTTCCCCAGGTTAGGCCGCCCCCAACGGATTCTAGCACAACCAGACTATCTTTCTCTATTCCAAAGCCATTTACGGCATAGTCTATGGCCATTGGTATAGAGGCGGCCGAGGTGTTGCCCTGAAAGGCGACAGTACTTATAACCTTATCTCTACTGATGTTTAGTTTTTTAGAGAGGCCATCGATGATCCTCTGGTTTGCCTGGTGTGGAATTAGCAGGTCTATGTCATCCACGGAGAGATTGCACTTATCTAGACCTTCTAGGATACAGTTGTACATGCTATTGACTGCAAGTTTGAACACCTCTCTTCCCTGCATTTCGATAAAACCGACACTCCTATCCAGAGAAACGCCCCCGCTAGTCCTGAGAATATCGGCGTAGCTCCCGTCAGAATGTAGACTTGTTGCCAGTATACCTCTATTTTCCTCCGTAGCGCTCAATAGAACAGCTCCAGCTCCATCGCCGAAGAGCACGCAGGTGTTCCTGTCCCTCCAATTCACTAGTCTGGACATGGTTTCGGCTCCGACCACGAGAACATTCCGAGCCTTACCGGTCCCTATCATGGAATCGGCTAGATCAATTGCATAGATAAATCCACAGCAAACGGCCTGCACATCAAAGGCCGGACAACCGCTGGTCAAACCGAGTTTTCCCTGCAGAATCGATGCGCAGGATGGAAACGTTCTATCGGGAGTTGTCGTGGCAAAAACAATGGCATCCACACTATCTTTGGCAATATTTGAACTCCTAAAAAGCCTCAGAACCGCCTCTAGCGCCAGGTCTGTTGTCAGTTCGCCGTCAGAGGCTATATGCCTCTCCCTTATGCCAGTCCTTTCAACGATCCATTGATCACTCGTCTCCACTAGAGACTCCATATACCTATTGTCGTATATCTTCCTTGGTAGATAACTCCCCGTAGCAATTATTCTGGAATTTGGCATAGAATCCTAGCTCACCTACTCACTGGTTTGTTATGGACTAGGTCGCGGCCTCAGTCATGACGGACATGAGATTTGTTATCCTACTGTTAACATTCGCACCGATTAGTTTCAGTGTGTTCTCTATGGAAAAGTAGAACGATTTCTCATCCGCATTGCCGTGACTTTTCACGGAAATTCCGTTTAGTCCTATGAACATGGCTCCGTTATGATTTTCTGGATTCATTTTACTCTTAAAACTCCTGAGGGATCCGTACATAAAAAGACTGAACAGCCTCGACAATGGCGAAGCACCTAGTGACTCCTTCAGATTGCTAACTAGAAATTTTGCAGTGCCCTCCATAGTCTTCAGCGCTATGTTGCCGGTAAACCCATCGGTCACTATCACGTCAACCACATTCCTGAAGAGATCACTTCCCTCGATAAAGCCATAGAAATTATTCTTCAGTGCACTATTTCTGATGAGAATGGCAGCCTGTTTCACCACGTCATTGCCCTTTAGATCCTCTGAACCTACATTTAGAAGGCCTATTCTAGGATTCTCTCTGCCGGTTATGGCGCTATAGAAGACGCTACCCATAAGGGCAAATTGATATAAATTTTCCGCATCGCAGTCTATATTCGCACCCATATCCAGAAGAGCCGCTCTACCGTTGTTGGCTGTAGGTATTATCTGGATCAGAGCCGGTCTATCCACATCTGGCAGAGATCTTAGAAGAAATTTCGATATTGCCATAAGGGCGCCGGTATTACCGGCCGATATGTTTGCAATAGCCTGCTTCTGCTTAACGGCATCCACAGCTAGCCACATACTCGACTCCTTCCCCTGCCTCAGAGCCATAGAGGGCTTATCCTCGGCAGATATTTTCTTAGCAGTGTGAATTATCCTATATTTTCCAATAGGTACTCTGTACTTGCTAATGCACCCATCCAGAGTTTCCTTCTCTCCGAAGAGAAGAAATCTAATTTGACTGCTGGGATGTTTCCTGAAGAACAGAGATATACCTCCCACCTGAGCCCTAGGGCAATTGTCACCACCGAGACAGTCAATCGCTATTGTGATTCTAGGATCAGTCACAGGTGTGTTGCCGCTATTTGTCTTTTTCAACATTAGCCGGTTTGTCCTTTAGAACCTTTCTTCCGTTATAATAGCCATCAAGTGACATATGGTGGGGTAGCTGGTACTCTCCGGTCTTCTTATTTGTCACCACATTGGGGGCCTCCAGCCTGTAGGTTCCATTTCCACCCCTCCTCATTCCCTTTTTTGACGATGTTGTTCTCTTCTTAGGTACCGCCATAGGCCTCCCAAATTATTGCTAACTCACTAATAGTGGTCTAATTGTCTATTATTATTTTTTAAAAAACAAGGAAAGGGTTTTTGGAACCTACTTCGCGAAACAGCCGCACATCTGAGTCACCCTTCTCTCTACTCCGTTTTACCCCCATGCCTCCATATATTTCAAACCAATACTCATAGTGGGACTTGTCCGGCAGGTATTTGGCGTGTGACACTTTGTCAAAACTTGACTGTCATTTCAGTCTGAGATACAGTATAGATACCATTATTAAATTTTTTAGGTTTTAGATGTCTAGTAATAAGTTTGGCGTCCTGAGGTTTTTTGTTCTAGCGCTATCTATCCTGGTTATCGGAAATGCAGCAGTATTTGCTGATACAGAGCAGGTTCCTGTGGATCAGGAACAGTGGGAAACCAATGAGCTCACCGAGGAGGCGGTTGCCAGTTTTCCCGCTAATCTCTTCATTAATGAGGCCAAAGCGGGCACCAAATCATTTGTCAATGATCTTGAAGATCCCGTGGATCAGGAACAGAGGGAAACCAATGAGCTCGCCGAGGCGGTTGCCAGTTTTCTCACTAATCTCTTCATTAATGAGGCCGAAGCGAGCACCAAACCATTTGCCGATGATCTTGAAGTTCCTGTGGATCAGGAACAGAGGGAAACCAATGAGTTCACCAAGGCGGCTGCCAGTTTCCTCGCCGATATCTTCATTAATATTGCCGAAGCGGGCGCCAGAGCATTTGCCAATGATCTTGAAGAAGCGTTTAAAGATGGTATAATGAAGAACCATATTAGGGACCATGCCATAATGGGACTTGCCTTCATATTTTCCTGTGTAATTGACCAGTACTCCTCTGAACACTTCTACTCTCTGAAGGAGATTGGAGGTAAAAACATGGCCGCCATTCTGAGTGAAGGTGGGTATGAGGGCGGATTGAAAGATGATAGGAAAGATGGAAAGGGAAAATATACCCTAAATGGAGATGTATGCGAAAGCGTATGGGAGAATGATGTAAGGATAGAGAAATGG
>JAITBB010000028.1 GCA_031283795.1 Rickettsiales bacterium | reverse complement strand
CTCGTAGGCCAACAAGTTTTCGAAGTCCGGGTCATTGACCCCTCCGAGAAACGAGTAGTCATATCTAATTTTGGGGTTAAAAAAATCTAGAATCACATCATCCGGTCTGTTGTAACTTCTCTCACTAGTGAGGTCAGAGAAGCGATAGTAGCCGGTTATTATTAGAGTCGGATCAAATAACTCCGGCGTGTTTCTCGGTGTGATTAGAGTGTAAAACAGGAACGGTGAAGTTAGCAGAGGCATTTTAGCCGCCTGACTTTCCGTGTAGAAAACTCCTTCGTGCTCAAAACCTCTACACCTTGACAGGTCACCGACCGGATCCCCATAGGCCCCAAGTTTACAATTCGCATTAGCCTTCAGATTCTCTACACTCTGTTTGTCCTTTGTGAAATAAATTACATCGACCGGTACGTAGCCGCGATTGTCCTTATTACTGGAAGTTCCCCAGTCTTCCTTTGTTATGTCACCATCTTTAAAGTGCTTTAGGAAACCACCCGATTTGGTCAGAAAATCATCGTCTATGCCCGAGTTTTTTACAAAGCTGACACCATAGGCTTTCAGACAGGCTGTCTGGGTGGCGTGTAGACATTTCTCCAGATCTCCCTCATTGCAGACCCCTTCGACAGAACCATCATCCTTCAGTTTATTGTATCCATAGCTGTAGTCACAGCTATCAATACCATTGCAATTGTTAGACTCTACAAACAAATTACTGATGTTGCATTTTTTTATTATCTCGCTGCCGGTTGTATTTCTATGGAAGAACCTCTGGCCATTGCTCAGATTATTTTCAAGTTTACTTTTAAGATCCTTCTCTATGTCATCATATCTTGGATAGAATATATATGCGTAGTTGTTGTTATCGGTCAAAAACGCCTTACTGATGAATCCCTTTTCTTCGTAGCCAGCGACACTGTTATAGCCGCGTGCAATCTGAATATCGTTCTGCAGATTAATTTGCCAGTCTTCTATTCTGGCTAGCATAAATGCTCCGATTGTTATGAGAATCGTCGCTCCACTGCAAACACCCAGACAGACTGGATAGAAGGGAATAGTAGCTAAACATGGGGCAATGCATACAACTGCGGCAAGCGCGGTGCCCGCCAGTGCTCCTTCTCCCGATATGATTGCAGCACTTATGCCATCTTTGAACTCTTTACTTATATCCGAATAGCAGTAGTGGTAGGTGTGGAAATCCCTGAAGACTAGAATGTCCCTCTTTGTTCTCTGCTCGGAGCGAAATCTACTACCTCCGCTAGACTCTGTAAAGAACCAACAGTGGCTACTGGTATCCTCAAGAGTTGCCTCTCCGGAATCAGTGATGTCAACGCAGGTATCTTTGAAGGCGCTCCCCTCTCTATAGCCGCATTTTCCATCCTTTTCCACATCACTGGGATATCTGGAACAGATACTTAGCTTGAGTTTGGCATCCTTCGGTTTTTTGAGATTGTCTAGATTATCCACATCCATGCCGTTAATGGCGGTTGAAGGATTCTGAGACATGGTTATATAGCTACTGTCATCCTTGGGAATCTTACAGCCGTAAAGTCCATAGCCAGCCGTTGGAGAGTTAAACTTTATACAGCCATATCTCTCAAGATCAGTCTTGGCAAGGCTTTGATTTTTAGCACCATCACTACTGGCGGTAGTCTTATAGGGTTTTATCAACTTGGACAGCGTGTCCGGACTGATTATGGGTCTAGTGTCCTCGAGTGGCAGCGTAGAATCACAGGCTTTTTGTATATAGGAAATATTATTGGCACCAATAAGGGTCTCAAAATCTTTAAATATCTTCTTTTCATTGTCGCTTGTACTGTAATAGAGGCCACAGTCAAAATAATTCTTATAGCTGTTTGGTCCACCCTTGTATTTCCCACAGTCGACAATCCTGTTGAGGATATTATCCTCCTCTTCGCAGTATTTTAGGCTTTCCCCGGAGCAGTGCTGTACTCTGCAGCCATACTGATAGGCATAGGCCTTACATTCGTCATTGTTATAGAGACACTCATCCTGATTAGTTGCGGTTACACAGTTTCTACAGACCACGGGAATATTTGTGTCCGAGACAATAAAACCCTTGGTATTGCTGGCATTTGAAGCATTTAGGCAGGCCGCATAGGGCCCATTTTTTCTCTTCACATTCTCTAGAACAGCAGATAGTTTCGGGTTATCTTTTGCCTTGGTTTTGTCGTGTGTTTTGATGTCGGCATTGTAGTAGAGAAAATTGTTGTCAATGTATTCGCAGACATTTGTGTACATATTCCTATCGGAGAAGTCCCTCAGATCACTATGGGAGAAGGAGACTTTTCTGTATTCGGAAGCCACTCTTACCGGAATAGCAAAGATTACATCATTCATTTTTTTGCCGTTGTACACGGACATCTGCCCGAGTCCACCAAGAGCAAAAAATTCTGAATAGCTGCCGTTGGCGCTAGCCCTAGCGGTCTCATCAGCTATGGTGAGAACATAGTCTAGGAACAAAGTATTTTCATCGTGTTTTTCATCAATTATGTCCAATGGGATATAGTGCGTTCTACAGAATTTATAGACATTGTTAGTATTATAGTTCTTAAAAATATCCGTAAAGAGCACCATATTGACGCTACCGACTGATGCTATCTTCATCATCTGCTCCGGGCTCAGCTCAAAACAGGGTATGAGATTCAGATTCAGATAGTCAAAATCGCTGAAGTTATCTGTATCCTTCATAAATAGGAAGCCATTGTCGCAGTAAATCGGAATTTTAGACTCATCGTAGGCACTCTCCACTCCTCCCACAGAAGATAGCGCGTAGGATCGCTCCAGCTCAAAACCTATGCTCGTAAGTCTCGCCTCCGAAATTTTGCTTCTCTCGTCACCGCTGAGAGAGTAGCAATTTTTTAGATAACAGTTATCCTTCTCTTTATTAAGACCACCTCCGTAGCTGTAGTATATATCTCTAGGATTTCTGCAGACCCCGTTGGCATTAACATCACTAGAGTCACAGCCGTTATGCTGGAAAAGGTATTGGCGAAATACCAGCTGTTCCCCCTTGCCGGAAACCTCCTCCAGGTCAGAACAATAGGGTGGTTTTTCCTTCGGAAAATATTTAAACCCCTTAGAATTTGACAGCCAACGGTATTCACTACAGTATTTATTAGTTTTTGTACCATTCTGGACTATCATTAGAAATTCCTCTGGAGTAAGGTCTATACAGCTCTTCAAATAGCAATTTGGCACGCTAATTAGATTTCCATCACCGGATATGCTTCCCATGGTCTGCAGCCCGTTCGGGTACTTGAGGTTATTCTTTTCCTCGTTGAGATCGGAACAGTACCCTACATCTTTATTCATGTTAGCGTCGCTTCCGTGAACAGCCAGACAGGCATAGTTAGCAAAATTGTTGTTATTCACAAACCACAGATTCTCCTCCTGCACCTTATTTTTATGGTCAGAATAGAAGTCCCTCCTATTCTCGAAGTCATTGCCATTGTTGCTGTTGTTGTAGAGGACGTTGGAAAGAGCACCATCCACCTCGATTTCCTGGCAAGTTGGCAAATACTTATTGCAAAGAACACCAATGTTATGGTAAATAATGTTTTTTTTGAAGTAGTAGATGGTCGTTTGACTATCTATGGAGGAGCCATTAACGTACTTATAGTAGTGGCGGGCATTTAGAACATCTAGACAGGCTGCATTCCCCTTTATACAGAGACCAACAAGCTTAAAAAATGCCATATCACCAAGACCGGCAAGCACATTATTGATGAATTTCTGATTGTTATCGTAGGTAGAATTCTTGAAGACTATGTTTTTCCCATTGGCAGGGGAGTCGTTTTTCAACTTCATGTCACAGGAGAATTTAACGAGGTTACAGTTCCTACTGGCACCTTCGGGAATAGCAAGTTTTTTGTATATAAAAAATTTGCCAGTGGAAGTCGCCTCGGCGGTAAAATGCAATCCATCAACATTGAAGTAGTTATTAAATATGTCCTCCTTGTATTTATTGCATATATGATTTTGTGGATAGCAGGCCAATTTCTCTAATTCATTCGCATCATTGGGATTTGTCGAAGTTCCCTCCACCAACTTCTGATTATCGAACTTTGCACAGTCATTTATCTCCACACTGGCCGTTCCGCCAGTTGTTTCTCTAATTTTTGTGGTCCTAGTACATCCACTGGCACCCCATAGTCTTGAATTTTCACACTCAAAGACAGCATCGTTCGCAAAATTACAGGTGAGAAACTCACCTCCAATATTGGCGTCTTTTCTGACCGGAACAAAGAGTTTGTTCCCACTGGAAGCCTCACCAGGCGGTTGCAGGAAATTATAATAGGTAATCTGTAGATCGGCCAAACTTCTTTTGGTGCCGACAGTGACCTTCTTGGAGCTTATAAAATCTGCATCTGCCAACTCATTTATAACGCTAATATCCTGGCAGTCCATATAGTCCGCCGCCATCCCCTCGCGTCCGTAGCCCACCAGAAAGCAGCAACCCACGCCCACCGCCAGCGCCGAGCGAATAGAGCGCAGCACCAGACAAAAATAGTCCTCCCTCTTCTCCATTTTTTACCTTTACAAAAGTAACGCCGCGACTATCCGGAAGTCGCCTATTCACCGGACATATCTTTCCACTTTAGTGGTCTGCCATCATCTCCAAAAACCATGTCGTTCGTCTTGGTTACCTTCGCAGACAAGTAATTGGCTCCATTTTCAAAATCATAGAACATAGCAGGCTCGACCTCTTTACCATTAAACATTCTATTTTTGCTTGCTCCCGCCCTATTTTTCGGATTATTCTTTGTTCCCACAAGAAACCCTTCAAAATTTCATACTAATCCATGTTGTCATAGATATTAAATCTATTGAAAAAATCAAGAGGCTCCGGATTATTCCTGTTACCCGTTATACCTATAATTAGACTTCATCCATCGCCAGAAATCCTGATTCACATGTAGATTGTCCACCAGAAGGAATCTTCAGATGGGAAAGCCTATTCACTAAAAACAGAAATGACGAAGATTCTTAATTTCCTACCCTGGACACCGCACCAATTATCCCAATCTTATCCCCAGAATATGCTTATAATTAACAGTCCCCGAAAAATCAATTTTCCCGGTCACCAATTTACTTTTAAATAAAACGATCTACGCTCTAGGAAAGTAAATGTGGTCGAAGATATGTCTGTGAATAAAGTCATACTTATAGGGAATGTTGGGAAAGATCCGGAGATTAGGATGATGAACAATGGTAATGAGGTGGCCCTCTTCAGTCTGGCCACTTCGGATTCCTGGAAGGATAAGACGACTGGAGAGCGAAAGGACAAGACCGAATGGCATAGGATAGTTGTCTATTCCCAGGGACTCGTGGGGGTGGTGAGAAACTATGTAAAAAAGGGCACAAAACTGTACCTGTCGGGTTCTATCCAAACCAGGAAATGGGTTGACCCCAGTGGTTTAGATAAATATGCAACCGAGATAATTTTGCAGGGATTTACTGCAGAGCTGCAGATATTAGATTCAAGAAATTCGGGAAACGGTGCAGCGAACGGCTATGATGACGAGTACTACAGTTCACTGGGCAAGGCCGCAGTAACAAATGGTGCCGTAGGTAGGTCCGACACTGCTCCCTTGGGTCCCGGTGACTCCATAGGGGAAACCATAGACGATGATATACCATTTTGATTAATAACTTAGAAAACTAATTGGACTATGAGCGACGAATTAGATAATAGGAGCGCCCCACCACCGCCAGCCGATGACAGCGCTGATGCCATAGCTGGATTTACAGATGACCAGGGAAGCGACAAGAAGGGAACCAAGGATGATGGCAAGGGTGATAAGAAACCCAGCAAAAAAGATGAGGCTTCAAAAACTGCGAAGGAAAGGGACGACGAAAAGAAGAAGAAAGAGCTGGATGAGGCCAAGAAGGAATCAAAATACAAGTCCTCGAAATATTCGGTTGCCCAGGCAAATATGATTGTGGCCCAGGGCAGAAGCGTACTAATGGCCACACCATTCATAATTCTTGGCCTGGTGGTGATCTTTGCACTAGTGAAGAATGGGGGAAGTTGGATACAGAGCGCTACCCAGTTTGTACTCAACAAAGCCATAGGGAAGAAGTAGGGGTTGCTGGTGAAATTTACTGACGATACAGTGTCTCCTAGAAAAAGCGGCCTCCTCTGGATCTGCCTTCTCCTATTACCAGTACTACTGACGTGTTCCTGTACTCCTGTTTTTAAGGAGAACAGGATATCCCAGTGTAGCTCCTTCGACATCAAATTCTCCAACGAGACCAGAGAAAACAGACTATTTTTTAGAGACCTAAAAAATAGTCTGGAGAATAAGCTAGACCTGGTGGTGAATAAGAATATCAGAGGTACTGGCCCCTGTGTATGTGAGTTGGTTCTGGATGTGGGTGGAACGAATTTCCCATCGATTCTCGGAGATGATGGGGGTGTGAAGGGGGAAAACCGGGTAGTAAACGTTGGGTATCGCATAAAGATTCTGGGGGAGCAGACCTCAAACAGGCTTAGTCTGTTCTACAGCACAACAAGTTCGGTCTTCAGATACTCTGATCGCACAAAGAGAAAAAGGGACGACTCTAATATGGTCGAAACCCTGGCAGAGGACATATTTCTCGGCCTAGTGAGACATCTCTCTTAGAAACGGGGTAAATCTCAGCTCATCAGTTCAATATAATATCTTCCACAGTGAATTGGATATTATCCATGTTCATCCATCTATTTATGGATATGTTGCCGATGAGATCGCACCTGACCATTCTCCCACTGAATAGCGGGCCGATGATCCTTTCGTCGTTTGTCCTAAACACATTGGCAATGATAGTATTTTTGTTGTCCGCAATGTTATCCGAACCAACAATACACCTTATATGGTCACTGTTCTTACCGAATTTCTTGGTACTGAGTATCATAACATTTTCTAGAATAATCATCGGTCTGGGGTTACCACTTCCAAATGGCCCGATGTATCCTATATCCTTGATCAGCTGTCTGTTTATCGCTCCTATATTGAGTATCAGATCTGCATACCTCTCACTCTGACTAAGGTATAGATCAAGTTTTTCCCTCATGTTATTTTCCATAAATTCCTTTATAGCGGGCAATTTTTTCATCTCGAATGTAAAGCCACCAGCCATGGCATGCCCTCCGCCGGTTATGAGCAGATTCTCTTCTCTAGCTCTGATTATAACGGAGCCAATGTCTACGCTCTTGTCCATGGACCTACAGGAGGCTTTGCCGTACTCTCCGTCTCTGGATACTATGAAAACCGGCCTATTGTAGCGATCTTTGATTCTCGAAGCTATTATGCCTATGACACCCTCATGCCAATTAGCCCCCTCCACAAAGATCACGTGGTTGTCAAACAGTCTGTTATTCTCAACCTGCCCTATGGCCTCATTTAGAATGTTCTTCTCAATGTTCTGTCTCTCCATATTGAAGTTATTTAGCTGTTCAGCTAAACACTTCGCTTCGGCTCTATCTCTACAGGACAATAGCCTGTTACTGAGACTAACATCCCCAACTCTACCTCCGGCATTTATCCTTGGCCCCAGGACATAGCCAAGATGATAGGTATCAATTGTATCGGTTAGACCTATCATGTCTATAAGGACTGACAGCCCCAGATTGGTCCTTTTTCTGAAAACCTCCAGCCCCTGTCTGACAAAGGCTCTATTTATGCTCATAAGGGGCATCACATCGCACACTGTTCCCAGAGCCACAAGATCCAGCAGATACAAAAGATTCTGCTCCTTTAGGCCACTCCTGGAATAGTAGCCAACATTTCTCAGATGAGTGTTGAGTGCAATGCAGACCATGAAGGCTACTCCGACTCCCGCCAGATATTTGTATTCGGACTCCTCATCAAGTCTGTTTGGATTTACCAGGGCCTTTGCATTCGGCAGAACCGTCGAACCAATGTGGTGGTCAGTGATC
>JAITBB010000022.1 GCA_031283795.1 Rickettsiales bacterium | reverse complement strand
CCGGATCTATTGGTTAGCGTGGAATCGGAATTCTGGCCAAATATTTTCACAATGAGTAAAAAGTACTGTCCAATAGTTGTGCTCAATGGTAAACTGTCCAGGAGGTCCTTTAGATTCTGGTATAGGTTTAGGGGTCTGAAGGAGAAGGTGTTTAGGAACATAGACATATGTTTGGCGCAGTCTAAGAGTGACTATAGAAAATTCCTCAATCTTGGTGTGCAGAATGTCCAGTTTATGGGGAACATTAAGTTCTTTGTTGGGAAAAGTTCTGTGGACGTGCAACTCTACGAAAGACTCCTCAGAGAAGTGGGGAACAGGCGAAGGTGGCTTGCCAACTGTACCCATGAGGGAGAGGAGACGATTGTTATAGAAACACATCAGAGATTAAAAAAGTTTCATCCAGATCTGATGACATTTCTAGTGGTCAGACACATCGAAAGAATTGGCAAAATCACAGCACTACTGGACTCTGGAAACATAGGGTATAGAATGACGAGCCAGATGGATCCGATAACAGAGGGTGTTGAGTTTTGTCTGCACGATAGCTATGGTGACCTCGGGACGTTCTTTGATTTTTGCCGGATTATTTTTATGGGTGGATCTCTGGTAGATGGTATCGGCGGACATACACCGGCAGAGTCGATAAAACACAACTGTTGCATAGTTACGGGCCCCTACATAGAAAATAATCTAATGCTCTTCAGAGAGCTAAAGAGTGTGGATGGCTGCATAGTACTAGAAAATGCTACGGTGGATAGCCTATTTTCCGCCATAGACTTTCTGCTGACTAACCCGGCCGAGGTGGAGCGGATTTCTAAGAATGCCTATGTGCGAAGTTTACAGTACAGTGGTGTTCTTGATGAAATCGTCGACATAATAGTTGCAAAGTTATTTTAGACATGATATAATTAACTATATGTCGCGTCAGCTGCACTTTGCGGCAGAATCCCCCGGGTTGATGGATCTGTCGATCGTGGTTGTTGCGAAAATCTAGTGGCGCAGTTGTTCTTAGCTGGTAGGATTGCTAGTCAAATTATTTTGGAGGTTTATATGAAGAACGTGTTATATAGTGTTGTAGTGGCGATGTTGCTGCCTTTTTTCGGTTCGACCGGCACAGTTTCGGCTGGTGAATGCTCAACCTACACCGCTAGGTTTAGAAATGGGCTCGGTCCAGTTAAACTGGTGATCAGCAAAGACAGGGTGACTCTCGATGGTGGTGTGAGCGCCAGTGGAATGTTGAAATTGCGCACAAAGGAATATAATGGTATAAAACTTGAGGGAGAAGGTATAATTGTTAGTGCCGGCGCCTCGGAGAAGGATGTTAGAGAAGCCCTGGGAGTAGCCTTTGGCTCGAAGATTATTGATATTGAGGTGGAATCTGGAAACTGTGATCAAGATTCATTCTATGGAGAATCTGAAAGAAGACAGGGACAACAGATAAATTGGAACGAACGGCTCCTACACAACGCCGGAGCTGGAATTCGCTGGTAGTTCGGTTAATCGGGCCAGTGGCTGTCGTTTCCAGATTCTAAGAGTTCTTCATAGCCGTGGTGCCGAGGAAAACTCCCAGCATCTGGGACGGGCCTTCGTTCTGAGTTTCCGGTGGATCATCTGCCCTTCAGGATGGTGTTTGTCTCCACCGGGACAATGGCTGGTTCCTGATATTTATTTATAAAAATAGTTGATAAAAATAATTTTAATACTAGCTTGGCAGGAACTCATCTTTCTAAAGCGAGGTGTTATGTCTGAGAACATAGTTAATGTGACGAATCATACCCCAGCAGTCTTCATAAATAGATACACAAAAACCGTTCGTACCCGTGGACTGGGACTATTTGGAGTGTTGCTGTTGTTTTGTTTGACTCCGAATTTACTGATAGCCGAAAAAATAAACGAGAAGGTCACCATTAGGCCAAGTAAGAGTGATGGGTTCCAGGTTCTTGGTGGAATCTCGGGTGTAGTGTTAATTTTTGATGGTCAGGACGGCAAATTCAGTAGTGGGGCTATAGATGTCCTGAAAAACGGAAGGTTATTTCTGGGTGGTTCTGCCAAATTTACCAAAATCAATAATGCGGACTTTAGAGGAGCCATAGATGTGAGAGAGGGTGGAACTCTACACATTGAACTGCAGGATGCTGGTGACGAAATCTGGTTTGAGGACATCCTAGCTGACTATGACATAAAAAACGAGGGAATACTGCTCATCAGAGCTAGGGAGCACACAAGACTCATGCTTAGCAAGGGCATACATAGTGGTGAGGTAAATGGTAAACTGGAAATAGTCGGTCCAGGGGAAGTGGACATCGGTACCTCTGTGATATCCGAAGGCAGCATAAAATTCACCGATTATCCAATAATAACCCTCCACATATCCCAATTTGATGAAAACATATCGGAGATATATCCGTCTCACAGAGGTGGGGGAGGGGCTGCGATTCTTGCCTCCTCTAGAAACGGTGACAGAACCATATTTGGTAATCTATACATCAACCCAAAAATTCCCGATGGTCACTATACTGCCGGAACAATCGAAGAATACATGTACATTGCCGCTTCCAATGGTGCCGGAGAGGGAAATAGATATGTACCCAGGCTTCCTCCCTATGTTAGTGGGGGCTTTGGCTATTCCGTAGCATTTAGGAGTGGTGGCGAGGAGGACTCCACTGACGCTGAAGATGAAGACAAATATGTGGCCGACGAATATGAACCCTATAGAAGAGACACTCTGGAATTTACCTTTGAAAAGGACACCGATGTTGTCTCTGGTCTACAGAAGAGCAAACTGATCGTTGAGGATGGTGCGGTGCTCACCACTAAGGGAGGTCGGGAGCCCATTTTTTTCATGGGCCTAGATGCTGGTGCCATTGAAATCAAGGGTAGTGGAGAGGCCTATATTGTCGGTTCAGCTCTCTTCAGACATGTAAGAAGTGATAATTTGGGGGTCATAGATCTGCTGGGCGGAGCCGGAAAATTATCAATTCTTATGCCAATGTTCGGCGATTCCATAGAATTTGAACGGACCGGGGGTAACACAATGGACATATACAGTGCCAGAACCTCTGTGCCGGTGAGAATAGATGGGGCTGAGGGTACTCTCATTAGGTTGAGCAATGGAATTAAAGGGGGAAGCAATGGGCATTTAATTATGGCGGGTCCTTTTAGCATGGATGTTGGAAGAGCCTCCATAGAGCAACATAATATCACTGTGGAGGGACATCCGGAGATTGTATTTTCTCCCATAGAGGGTGGTAAAATCAGCATAAATGCTAAGGGAAGCATCGCGGGTGCCCCAATAGTCAAAGCCAAACTCACATCTAGGCAGGCGGCTGATCTGCTGGCCGGTAGAGATCATTTCAGCTATGAATACCTCAAGGCGGCTGAGGATGTTGATCTAGATGGATACAATCCGATCATTGGAATGTCCAATATAACTGGCCAGATGGGTAACTTTGAAACGGCCATTGATCCGGATTTTGCTAAGAATCCTCGGGAGTCCAAGAGAAGATTTGCCATTTTTCCGAAGAATAGGGTCATCACTGGAACCTATGATTCCAGGATTGTGGTCTATGGAGGACAAAGAGTGACAAACTATGGATCGACCATATTCTCGAACATAGTCAGGGGGGAAAGTTCAGAGAGTGTCCTGTATGTTGCTGCCGATGGAGTCTTTGAGGTGGAACTGCGGGATCCTAGCGACGTTGTTCTATTTAGGAGTAACAGAGGTGCCAGTGGGCCAAATGACATTGATAATTTTGGCACAGTGCTGATAAATGGTTCGGGAGCTGTGAGATTTATCGCCGGTGGAATTGCCGGACCGAATGGCACTCTAGTTACGGATGGCCCATCGGTATTGGATATTCATGATGCCCGGGTGGATCAGAAAACCGTTAGATTCGGAAATAGGACAACCCTAGTTCTGGATATAGGCGGATCCATCACCAGTAGAGATTTTGGAGAGGATGGAAAATCTGGGGGAACCATAAAAATTCAGGAAAACGGTTCTCTGGAGGGATCTCCGGCGATTGACCCAACTCTGGCAGACGAGACTGTTTCGACCCTGAACGCTATGACCAGTGGAGAAGTTCTAGACTTTAAATATGTGATTCCCGGCAGTGGAGTGGCGATGGATAATTTTGTACCCAGGTTGTCTCGCAGATTCAAATTTGTCGAGTCTGGCGGATCTCTGGCTAGAGACGCTGGGGCTTCGGCGACTACCAGTCCGACAACTACCCAAATTGGTGTGGAACTTGCCTTTGGTGGGACGGAGGAGGAACCGGACTATACAACTCTCAGGATGAGAAAGAGGGAGATCAGAGATATATCCCAGGATGTGGTGTTCCAGGTGATGGGAAACAACAGTAGGAGCAGGCAGGAGGCAATCTCAACATTCTTTGGCTCCATGCTGGCAAGGGATAAACGGGCGCAGGAGGCTATAGAACTGGAAAATGGAGGCGAAATTGTGAATGTCTTTGCACAGCGTAATCCCGATTCGAATATGGTCTCCGTGGATGCTATGTCTGTGCCGTTACAGTCGTCGGCCTCGATAATGGTGGATAGGATGTCATCGCTGCTGGAATCTCCTTCCCCCGATATGGGTCCCGCTTTGACAGCAGCTAACGATGACAGGCTTGCCTATGGCGCTCTGAAGGATAAAATGTCCGGAGCCCATGCTGGTCTGCTGAATAGGCTATGGTTCCAGTACATTAGAAGTTTTGGTAGTCAGAAACTCGATGAAAGTACAAAGACGTCTGGTAATGGCTTCCTGGTCGGCATAGATCATAGATTATCCAGAGGGCTAAAGCTGGGTCTGGCATATACTCTGACCAAGGATAGGTCGGAGAGTGATAATAGGGAGAAAAATGTGACAACCCATGTTCTTTCCATCTATGGAGAATATAGGCATAGGAGTCTATACGTCGGTACGGTGGCCTCCTACGGTTGGAACGACACCAGGGACAACAGACTCTCCGGCAAGGGTAATGTGTTCTATATGGCCCCCGTGCTGGGCTACAGACTTGTCCTGAGAAAGGAGGGTGGCTCAAAATTCACTCTTACACCGGAGCTGGGAGTCAGATACTTTCACACCCATCAGGGTGAACAGAAGGATGATATGGGCAGTGTCATAGCGACTGTAAATAGAAACACTCTGGTTCCAGTCCTAGGGGTAAGGCTTGCTGGTCTGTTTGACGAAAAAATTGATCTGATGACCAGACTGAATTTTAGCTATGATGCCTACAGCAGTGGTGACAAATCCCGCTCTGTCACTATGTATGATGGTCAGAGCTATCAGTTGGTGGATGAGAGTGGAGACAGAGCCAAATTTGCAACCGAAGCCGGAATTACCCTTGGCTATCGGCTAACCGATAGCCTTAGGACGTCCATCGGCTACAGTGGAAGATACTCATCTAACCTGAACAATAACAGTATAACTCTGGAGGCTAGTCTGAGGTTCTAGAGACGTTAGTTTTCTCCTGGTACAGTCCGGCTTGGGAATGGGTCCGGTGATCGTTGCCGCTCCAGAAAACCCGAAGAGCTTTGACCTCTTCTCTGGCTCCAGCTGGTCCTCCGAAATCTTCGAGAGCTAGATTCTCTACAGAGTCAAACTCAGACGCGGTGTTCTCTACTTCCCGATATTTGTTAAAATTATCCGACAAATATTTAACTGACAAATATTGGCATTGTGTTTGTAGGGGGTCTACCATATTTATCGGGGGTCCACTGGTGGAGAAAAATGAAATAGTCTCATGTCCCGGATCTGTGTCTCACCACCACCTTGATTGTTTTTTTAAAAAATTGTAATTATTATAACCATAGAGATGCCATATGGGTAGATCTTATGAAGAACATCCTTGTATTAGACGCAAATCCATCAAAGTTTAGTCTTACGGCCTGTCTTGCCGAAGAATGAAATAGGTGCTC
>JAITBB010000107.1 GCA_031283795.1 Rickettsiales bacterium | reverse complement strand
CTCCAGAGGATCTGGAAAGAAAAATGAAAGTAAACCTAGAAAATATAGAGAACGCCTACCCTCCATTCTGGAGTAAATAGGACACCCATTTGCTACTCGGTATCCTTAATTTCTAGTGTTCTATTCTCTATGGTGCCGACTAAACCACCGCCCAGCGGTATAAAAACAGAGTCGGAATCATGTGAAATGTTCTTGCTGTCCAGGCGATAGACAGCAATTCCCGTTCTATTCGAAATATGTCTCAGCATATTTAGAAATTTTCTGTGGAACCTCCTCCTCTTCCCCGGAGTCATTGTATCAAGCGGAAGTATACTGCCAAACACTATGGCCTTCGGCCTATTTTCTATGTCCATACCATTTACCGTGGAGATGAGTTTCTGAGAAATAGTGTTGAGGTATGCCTGGTCATAGCCAACGTCTTCGAAGACTAGGATCGAATCCCTCACATCCAGCTCCAACACCGTAAGATTGTGTGGATACACTATGGTTTTACCGCTGTATTTGCCAGGATCCAGCGCCTTCCCACCATGAATATCTAGGACAATTCTGTCTCTATTTGGCAATTTATCCAGTATTTTGTGCAACTGCAGCTTCAGATAGCCGTGCTCGTCTGCTAGTCGGAAGCGGCTAATTATTCTATAGTTCAGCGTAATTCTTCTGAACAGCCGCAGTTCGGAGGTGCTGAAACTTTTCAGCAGTGATCTGAACTGGTTGTCTACGGAGTCTAGATTTTTCTGAACCCCAAGATCAATTAGCAGATGCCCATCATTACTGTTTAGTATCTTCCTCCTTACAGTTGTCTCGAGTTTGTTGTGACCTAGAAAAATTGTTAACAAACCACCGGTTACCCTTGAAAAGACAATCTTTGTCTTCTTCGAATCATTAAAAAATGCACGCAGTTTTGATGAAAAGTGAATATCGGCAAAGAACACATTTCCGATCAGATCCAGTCTATCTGGATAACCACTACGACCAACTCCAGCCGTTCTCGAATTCCTGTGATAGTTCATAAACTCAAGAAAACTCGGTCCGTAGAAAATCCTTAGATTCGGAATCTCCGACAGCAGACTGGACAAATGCGTAAAATCACTGAATCCAACCAGTGTTTTTGGCGCACTGATGTTTATTTTGCCGCTGGCTATGTCATCCTCTAGCTGTTCATAGAATTCAATACAGCCATGTCCACCATTGGAGATCCACAGGCTCTTCGTCCTACCGTTGACCAGAGTATCAACGAAGCTCCTGTAGTCGTATCCCAGGGCGGCTTCCGGATTCCTGAGAAGGTTTTTTAGTCTCTTGCTAGCACAGAGACCTAGGTATTTCTCAATTATCTCCAGCTCCTCCCGCATCGCTAGCAATTCCCTGTCCGGCTCTGAAGCAAATAGCAGAGAAAAGTTTTCCTCGCAGTTCGCCTCTCCATCGACCGATGGCTCGTCCACAGTACCAGCCACCAGAGGACCGGGGGTGGGAAATAGCAACAGAAGTGCACAGGTCAGGACCACAGCGGAATGACGCGCTGTGTTCGGGATTGAATTAATTTCTGCCATCTCTAGCCCTAGCCAAACCTGTTTTTCCGAGACAATTGGCATGATCTTTCGGTCTGGAGATTCTCAGAGGAACTACTGGCTATCGACGCCAATGAAATCCATTATGACATCACCACTATTTATCAGATCATCGGGCTCTCTGTAGATCTTATCAATCTTTAGATTGAAGGTGCTCCTCAGAATATTTTCCATCTTCATGGCCTCTATTGAACATAGCTCCGTACCCACTGAAACGCTGTCTCCCTCGCCAACCCTTATCCTAACTATTCTACCGGCTATAGGAGACTTCAGTGAGCTCGGAATGGTATTTTTAATGCCAGGTTTCGGCATAAACTGTTCCAGTTCAGAAATTCTTGTGTTCCTGACGGAAACGTTCACAAAGGAACCCATATACTGGAAAACGTAGTTACCCGCATAGTCATCTGATATAATTTTAACATTTATCTGCTTACCGTTTACCGTACCTCTAAATACACTTTCGCCGTACTGCCATGCTGTAACCAGAGAATTGTAGTCAGAGTCATAGTCTACGTTGAAACTGCCGTTACTGGAATCCAACACATTGGTGAGAAATTTCTTACCACCGATGTCCACCACCCAGCGAGTATTAAACTTTCTTCTGGCACCCGTAAGACCACCGGTGATGTTGTTGACTCTCCTCTGGTAGTTCATAAACATGTAGAGAGCTACGCTTATGAGAGAACATCTATGTTTTAGTTCCAGTTCGCCGTGGCCAAAGCCCGATGAAAATTCCTGTCTAATGAAATTGGTATTTATGTCTCCTCTCCTAAATCTCTCATTATAGACTATGGTTTCTAGAAACCCTATGTTATGGGCTATTCCGTCTATATAGAAACTGCCAAGAGCCGACTGCATCTTCTCGAGACAATCATTTCTATCTTTTCCATGAGTAAGTAATTTGCAGATCATGTTATCGTAAAATGTAGTGACCTCATAGCCCTCATAGACACTGCTGTCAACCCTGACATTTTCCAGTGTCAGGGGCTCAACATATTTATTTATTCTCCCGGATGACGGCAGGAAATCTCGAGATGGGTCTTCGGAGCAGACTCTACCCTCCATGGCCCAGCCATCCAGCACTATGTCCTCCTGCCTAAAGGGCAATTTTTCTCCCCTGGCAATTCGAATCATGAGTTCAACCATGTCTAGTCCCGTTATCAATTCAGTGACTCCATGTTCCACCTGCAGTCTGGTGTTCATTTCGAGAAAGTAGAACTTTTTAGCTCTGTCCATCATAAATTCGGCAGTCCCGACAGAATTGTAGTTGACCTCCTTGCATAGAGACGTAACCTGTTTATACATTCTACGTCTAAGCTTCTCATCTATAGCCGGACTAGGAGCTTCCTCGATTATCTTCTGGTTATTCCTCTGGACAGAGCACTCTCTATCCCCAAGACACACTATATTGCCGTACATGTCAGCCACAACCTGTATCTCTATATGTCTCGGATCCTGCACATATTTTTCTATAAATATCCCACTGTCTCCGAAGCTGTTCAGCGCCTCATTCGTCGCAATTTCGAAGGCGTCCTTGACATCCTCTAGACTACTAACCATTCTAATCCCCTTCCCACCACCACCGGCTGTTGCCTTTATCATAATGGGGAGTCCTATTTTCTTGGCTATCTTTACAGCTTCGACAGAACTGGTAACTATCCCATCATAGCCCGGAACGATGCTGACGCCGGCTTTCTTGGCAATCCTTTTGGATTCAATTTTATCACCCATTTTTGCAAGGGCATCGGTTGGAGGCCCAATAAAAATAATATTCTCTCTTCTAACGGCGGAGGCAAACTTGGCGTTTTCGGACAGAAAACCATAGCCCGGATGTATATAGGTGGCTCCGGTTTTCTTTGCTATATTAATTATCTTTGTCATATTTAGATAGCTCTCTGAAGCCGGGGCACCTCCAAGCAGAACAGCCTCATCGGCCATTTGGACATGCATAGAATTCGAATCCGCATCAGAGTAAAGCGCAATGGTGGTGATACCCATCTTCTTTGCAGTCTTTATGATTCTACAGGCTATCTCTCCACGGTTTGCTATAAGCAGTTTTTCCTTGGCATTTGGGGAACCATGATTCATTTTGGTCTATCTGTAATCACATGGAATAAGTTTATATCACTTTCCTACTAAATCAATTTCCCAGTGAAAGTTTATGATTCGTCCAACTATCCATGATCCCACCTCTGCCTCTCATTCCCCATGATTATTGGGTCTGTCAGTTGGGAATGGCGACATGGGGCGATTATTCTGCTCCAGGGTAGGTGATAGTGCTAAAATTCTTTCCGTATCCCCAGACGACCACCCCATTTCATGCCCCGAATTATCCACCATATCCTCCCCGTAGGCTTGTCTTTGGCTATTGTGCCGAATCATCGGGCTAGGAATAACTGAGAACCTAGGCGGCGGCAACTCAATTGGTTGAATTTCGTCATCCTCTGTACCATCTACAGACGCCCTCCCCGTCTGGAATGGATACCGTGGCTCCGGGCAAAGTATATCCATTTGCCACTGAATCTCCACTATGCTCTGTGGACTCTGCCCCGGAGGCCCCGGACTAAACTGCCGCCCAATGGCCTCATGTTGAGTTGGGAAATAGATTGCGGCGCGTTCTATTCTCATATTAATTGCGATCTCACTGTCACTGTAGATATCCTCGGCCGGTGGCGTTGGCGGCAACACATTATTCGACATGGTTGGCCTGGGATGCGCACCAGTTTGATTTTGCTCCATCGTCCGACCATCATTTTCTTCCAGAGAGAATCGCATCTCCGGAGAAAATAGGAAATCCCTGAGAAATAGTGGTGAATATTCTATTCCTCTGAAGAGGCTACCACTGGAACTCGACGATGAATTAGAATCAAGACCCACCCCTAGGCCGATTAGCATAAAAAATACCATCGTGATCCCATCGGGCAGTAAACCATTAGGTTGTTTTCTGCTGGACACGGCTCTCCTCCCTATTTTTCTGTGTTACCCATCTCCTCTCCGGCACATTTTGGCCAACCTATGAGTGCTGTAGATAATATGCAACAGCTAAAGAATTTATGCAATAGGAAACCACCCAGAAAACGAAATTTAGTCTCACAATAAGTACTCCGAAGAGCAAATGATTCACTGGAAGTGCACAGAGGAAGCCAGTCTCGGCAGCAGCAATAACCCCCTTGTTTTTATTTTGAGAATCGTTTATAATGGGAAGCCCGATGTCATCACCCCACCGCCGAGCGCTGGAGAAATGGCAATGGAGCAGGGCAGACCCCGTTTGGTTGTCTGCCACGATGAAGTGTTTAATAGGCAATGGCTATGGATGAAAAAAATTTAAATCTAGGAAAATACAGGGAGAATATATTATTTATACCAATTGGGGGGTCCAATGAGGTAGGGCTCAACTGTAACTTGTATCACTACCGTGGGAAATGGATAGTGGTGGACTGCGGAATTGGGTTTACTAAGACTGTGCCGGGAGTGGATCTTCTGGTTCCAGATATTTCTCTACTGAAAAAACTCAGGGATAACGTACTGGGTCTCTTTATAACTCATATCCACGAAGACCACATTGGAGCCGTGGAGTACATATGGCCGGAACTAGAGATTCCGATATACGCCTCAAAGTTCGCAAAGTGCTTTCTGCGTGAAAAACTAAGGGAGCACAAATATCGCAATAGAGTTGTGATAAACGAGTTTAGTGAGGGCAATGTGATAAAGCTGCCCCCATTCGAGATCGAGCCCATAGGCATGACTCACTCGACTCCAGAGATGAACGCGCTGCTCATAGGGACCGAAGAGGGTAAAATACTGCACAGTGGGGACTGGAAGTTTGATCCAAAGCATCCCACGGAGCAGAGACAGAGCATAAAGAGACTGAAGCAGCTGGGAGCAAAGGGAGAGATTCTTGCGACCGTCTGTGAGTCCACTAATATATTCAACGACGTTTCCCCAAAATCAGAGACAGAACTCTTCAACAGTTTCTACCATATAATGGAGGACAAGGAGGGACTGATAGTATTTACCACCTTCGCCTCTAACGTCGGTAGGATAAAGACCATCTATGATGTGGCAAAGAAGCTGAAGAGACGAGTTGTTCTTGTCGGCAATTCGCTGGTCAGACTGGCCAGAGTTGCTAAAAATGTTGGCTATCTAGGAGATGAATATGATTTTCTCAGGGAGGAGGAGATAAAAAGTGTCAAGAAGGAAAATCTAGTTATAATAGCCACCGGTTGTCAGGGCAATGTGAACGCCGGCATAGATAAGCTGGCCAACGACGCCTATAGACACCTTAAATTGGATAGCAAAGATTGTGTCATATTCTCCTCAAGAGTCATTCCCGGCAATGAGAAGGAACTGTCTGTACTCTACAACAAATTCGCCGACAGAGAGATTAGAGTCATCACTGAAAAAACAGATTTCGTGCATGTTTCTGGACACTACTGTCTAACCGATCTAAAGAAATTCTACGACTACACAAAACCAAAAATAGCCATTACCGTCCATGGTGAGCACGTGCAACTGCTTGAGCACCAGAAGGTGGCCAGAGCCTGCGGCGTCACAAATATCGCCAAGGTTAAAAATGGTGTGGTTCTCAGAATTGCCCGAGACGGAGTGAGCAAAGTCGGTCAGCTGGACCCACAGACTGTAGTGGTTGATGGCAAAAGACTCCTCACAACAAAGAGCGAAATCATCAGAACCAGAGAGAAAATTAAGAGCGCCGGTGTGATTTTTGTGAATCTGCTAATCAGTCCGAAGTACAGAATGCTACAGAGTCCAGTGATATCCGCCCCAGGAGGGTACGATTTTGTAGCCAATGCTACCATGAGACAGACCTTTATCGGAAACATCGTCAGCTCCTACAATGAGTCGATAATAGAGATAAATGAGAGCAGAAATATAGGAAAACACAAATTTTCCACCAACCAGGAGAAGGAAAATTTCATATCCCAGAGAATACGCGCCACCATAAACAAACTCTACGACGCCGACATGGGGAAAAAACCCCTCATAGAGCTATTCTTTACAAAGATCAGCCAAGCCTAGGGGTAAAACCAGTCCACCCTACCCTCCGCCACCGGCTGCCTCCCGGGACGGGAAGCAGACCTTTGAGTCCAGCTAGTCCAGATAGACACCAGATATCAGACCAGTTCTCCGCCTATCAGGCATGCCGATGTGTTACCTGTTTGCTAATAGATAAATCGTTACAGACATTGTCTAGAACAATTAATTCTAGCCTTTTGGCACTTGTTTCGTTTGACTTATTCTTAGAAAACCAGTTACTAAACAAATTACCAATTAATCCCCTCTTCCCGGGAGGATCCTGACTAGTCTTCAACCCCACCTCTTTGATCTGCGCTATATCTTCGCCAAGCAAATATTCCTGTTCGTAGAGCAGACTTATTTTTTCCAAAGCTAGCAGCATTCTGTCCCCTTTATCAATATATTCAACTGGCATGCTTTCTTTTCTGGTATCATCATATACCTTTTTAGCCTCTTCTTCAAGTTCTTTAAAGTGTCGTCTCTTAAGCTTTTCCTTGGCCTCATTCGTAAATTTTCCCCCAACTCCTTTTCCTTTTCTAGAAACATTTTATCAGCCATTGCGGAAAATGTACTCATCAATATTCCATTGCTCAGGTATCTCGCTATTGTTCCCTCGTAGTTTTCATTAACTATGTTTTCGGCTAAAGATTCTCCTGATATATTTCCAATATCACCTCTTATAGCAATGGGCTGGATCTCAAGTGTTTGTCTCACTTCAAATTCATTCGGTAACTCACCCATCGCCATATTCACTTTCTCATTTTTTTTATAGAGCTTAATCCTATTCTTTTTTATTCTTTGAAAGAGATACCTATTCTTAGCCATAGTTATAGTTGCAGTCAACGCATGGTACCAACAGGTTCCTCTCTTCTGCTCCTTTCTATTTACAAATCTACCTAACTTCAGGATTTCACCAAAATTTTTTTCGTTACCATACCTATCGCTATCAAAATAAAACAGAACTATGTCTTTAATAGTGTTCAGAGTTTTACCAGCTTCCAGCAATTCTCTTATTCTCTTTAAATCTACTGTAACGTTTACGACATGGTTCGCTTCCGTTTGGCTAATTGCTGCGGTGAAAAAATCCCCCTCGATATTTCCTATGTTGTGGGAGTTAATCCCAAAGAATCCTAGAAAGGATTCCAAATTTCTATACTTCGTCGTCAATATTGCAAGTGGGTCAGCAAATCTTACCCTCCTAAACTCTTCTGGACTATCTAAATTTGCAATTTGTATTATATTAGCATTGAGTAACAAATCCCCATTTGTGAACCAATCTTCAGCATTCTTTTTTTCCACATTAAAAATCTGCTTTACGTATTTTGCAATAAATGGTTTAATTTCATTGAATGTCTTAATTTTTTTGTCCTCCGTCACACCCTCAGTTGCATCAACTATAGCTCCCCCAGTTACTAAATCGTCGAGATGCTCTATTCCTGCATTTAATACCTTATTAAGTGCGTTATAGTTCACTCTGATGGATTTTTCTATATTTCCATTCTCATCCTTAACATCATATATCAAAGCATTAGACAAGTCCCCATTTGCTTCCATATAGGCTTCCATATTTTTAAAACTTTTACTCAGGATAATAGGAATTTTTATTAGGTCAATAGGCAAAAACAGGCTTAAATATTTCTAATCTCTCCGGAAGAGCGCACCTATCAACACTAGTCACCCTCCCTTGTAATTTCGCATCCGATACCTATATAATTTCGTATCTTGCATATCAATAGGGATAATTGGAGTTCAAATGAGTAAGATTATAGGTATAGATCTCGGCACCACAAACTCATGCGTTGCTGTCATGGAGGGGACGAGTACAAAGGTTATAGAGAATGCAGAGGGGGTTAGAACCACACCATCTGTAATAGCCTTCATGAAGGAGGGCAACAGGATTGTCGGCGATTCGGCAAAGAGACAGGCCGTTACAAACGCCGAGAACACCATATATTCGGTTAAAAGACTGATAGGACGGAGATTCGACGAGAAGGTAGTTCAGGACAGTCTCGGCAAAGTTCCCTACAGCATATGTCGAGCTGGCAATGGCGACGCCTGGGTAGAGGTCAGAGGAGAAAAATACTCCCCGAGCCAGATCAGTGCCTTCGTTCTACAGAAGATGAGGGAAACCGCCGAGACCTATCTGGGAGAAAAGGTTACAGAGGCCGTTATCACAGTCCCAGCCTACTTTAACGACTCCCAGAGACAGGCAACCAAGGACGCCGGCAGGATAGCCGGGCTAGACGTCAAGAGGATCATAAATGAACCAACGGCAGCGGCCCTAGCCTACGGTCTAGACAAGAAGGGGAATAGAACCATAGCGGTCTACGACCTCGGTGGCGGTACGTTCGATGTGTCCATACTGGAGATGGGAGACGGGGTTTTTGAGGTGAAAGCCACCAACGGAGATACCTTCCTTGGCGGTGAGGACTTCGACGCGAGAATTCAGAAATTCCTCATAGATAGTTTCAAATCCTCCAGTGGAATAGATCTAGCCGGTGACAACCTGGCAATACAGAGACTCAAGGAGGCAGCCGAGAACGCTAAGAAGGAGCTGTCAACCACAACGGAGACCGAAATCAATCTTCCCTACATAACGGCCGATGCAACCGGTCCAAAGCACATGAGTATAAAGCTGACCAGAGCAAAGCTGGAACAGCTGACCATTGATCTCATCGAAAAGACCATAGAACCATGCAGAAAAGCCCTGGCCGATGCCGGACTAAAGCCCAACGACATAAATGAGGTGGTCCTGGTCGGTGGCATGACAAGAATGCCTAGAGTACAGGAAACCGTTAGAGAATTCTTCGGAAGAGAGCCCCATAAGGGTGTAAACCCAGACGAGGTTGTAGCCGTCGGCGCCGCCATCCAGGGCGGTGTCCTACAGGGGGATGTGAAGGATGTCCTTCTACTAGACGTTACTCCACTTTCTCTCGGCATAGAGACTATGGGCGGCGTCTTCACAAGGCTCATCGACAGAAACACAACAATTCCAACCAAGAAGAGCCAGACATTCTCTACGGCAGAGAATAATCAGTCCGCCGTCACCATAAAGGTGTTCCAGGGGGAAAGAGATATAGCCGTATACAACAAGTCCCTTGGAGAATTCACCCTCGATGGAATTCCTCCGGCACCCAGAGGCATGCCACAGATCGAGGTCACATTCGACATCGACGCCAATGGAGTCGTCAGTGTCTCGGCCATAGACAAGGGCACCAACAAGGCGCAGCACATCACCATACAGTCCTCTGGCGGACTAACGGAGGCTGAGATCGAGAAAATGATGAAGGACGCCGAACAGAATGCGGCAAGTGACAGAGCCCGAAAGGAGTTGGTGGATGTGAAGAATCACGCCGATTCTCTAGTCTATTCCGTAGAAAAATCAATGACCGACTACGGCGACAGACTGACCGAGGAGGAAAGGAACAGCATAAATAGGGAACTGGAGGCCCTGAAGAAGGTCATGGAGGGCGAGGATCCGGAGACCATAAAATCTGCCACCGAGAAGCTGACCAATGCCTCTATGAAACTGGGGGAGAAGGTGTACCAGGCTCAGCAGCAGAGCAACACCGGCAGCGGAGCCGCAAATGATGACGGCTCCATAAATGGCGAATTTGAGGA
>JAITBB010000087.1 GCA_031283795.1 Rickettsiales bacterium | reverse complement strand
CTTCGGTCAGAACAACGGTTCTCTCCTTCTCATCGACGGAGCAGAGCGAATCATCGGTGTTTCTTATTATGGTATCGATTCTCGTATACAATTCGGAATTATCGTCCGTAGCGCCGGAGATTATGAGAGGAGTTCTGGCCTCGTCTATAAGTATGGAGTCGACCTCGTCAACGATGGCGAAGTTGAATTCTCTTTGGCTAAGCTCGTCTTTTTCTACCTTCATGTTATCTCTCAGATAGTCAAAGCCCAATTCACTGTTGGTGCCGTAGGTTACGTCACAGCCATAGGCCTCCCTTCGTCGTGTGTCGGTCATATTTTGAAGGACACAGCCCACCCTCATACCGAGAAAACTATAGACGCGCCCCATCCATTCGGAGTCTCTTTTAGCTAGATAATCGTTTACAGTTACTATGTGAACTCCCTTCCCCTCTAGAGCGTTCAGGTAGGCAGAAAAAACAGCGACAAAGGTTTTGCCTTCTCCAGTCTTCATTTCCGCTATTCTACCCTGGTGCAGAACCATAGCGCCCATGAGCTGTACATCAAAGGCTCTCAGATCTAGCGTCCTTATGCCAGCCTCTCTGACAGTGGCAAATACATCGGGCAGTATATCATCCAATGACTTCCCCTGTTCCAGCATAAGTCTAAATATTCCACTCTGGCCCTTCAGATCATGATCGCTCATGGCAGAATACTGCCTCTCCATATCGTTGATGCGTGCCACAGTCTTGCCGAGTTTCTCTATTTCCCTAGCGTTCGCAGATCCAAATAGCCTTGCTATAACGTTTCCGAACATTTTAATGTAAAAATTACTAACCTAGTTAGCTAATCGTACAGCTTCTAAAAGATTTTTCAATAGATCTTCCGCAAATATATACCCCCTGGTTACTATTGATAGTTCCGCTGACATATGGGGTGTTGACCAGCGGACATCACAATTTCTATCCTAGTGGGGGGGTTATTGGCTATTCTCCAACCATTCCGGAGTGCCGTTGTGATTCGGCAGCCGGGGAAATTTATGTCATATCCTATGTGCGCTCGGCATCCGGATGTCGGCCCCAGCCTTTCTGAGCTAGAGAAGTAGGAATATCAGCAAAAAGTTCTTAAGGGAAAAGGGATCTATGATGGTAGATGGGATTATTCTGAGGTTATAGTCCGAGTTGAAGTTTGCTCTGCTAAATTCATAGCCAATGGCCATCAGGCCGCCACCCTTACTCCCGAATATTAAATCACCAACAAGTGGTATTCTATTTAGACCAAACATTGTATTAATCTTTTCCAGAGGAACCATCAGCCCCGAGAATTTAATCCTGCCGCTACCTATATCCATGTCGCCTTTGCCACTCATACCTATGCCAAGAACGTCGTCCGTACTGAGTAGGCAGTCGCTGATTGTGACTAGGCCGTCGGCTAGTTTGAATTTGGCCTCCAACTTACTGAACCCTATCGTGCTCTGGTTTTTAACAGTATTTTTTAGGCTCTCCGGCACCTCACTATTATTCATGATGTGATTGAAAAATTTTGTATTTTTCTGTTCGGTTTTCTCCATAAGATAATTAAAACCGTTTCTAAGTCCAATTTCTCCAGTCAAGATGTTATTTCTATCCAGAACGGCCTCTATCTTTAAATCTCCGTAGATCAGATTGTTCGATATGTTTAGTTCACTTAGGAGCTCACCAAAGTTTGAACACTCAGCCACAATGTTGTATTTTATGTCGCCTGTGGATTCATCGACTCTCGACACATCGAAGGAGGTGGTTTCGCTGTTATTTCTCTGGATCTTGGCCCGTAGATGCCTGATACCACCATTCTCTACAAGAGCACTCAGGGCTAGGTTTTTCAGTCTATACTCTCCATTTATGAGCAACTCCTTCAGTGAGAGACTGTACTCCGCATTCCCCAATGGGAAATCTGAATTACTATTTTTACCGGTTGCCAGATATTGGTCTAAGTAGCTGTCTAGGTCTTTCTTGGTTAACTTTCTGTTGAAACACATCGAATCTCCCTCTAGCCTAACATTCACTCGAGAATTCTTATCGATTCTATAGATAATATTAAAGCTATTTTCTCCGTACCTTACCTTCTCCAGCCATAGCCCGGTGAATTTACCATTATCTATAACGCCGTCTCCGTTAATATTCAACAAATCGCCAGAGACTAGAATATTATCTAGAAGTATCCTCCCAGAGTCGGAATCAACTATTTCCAGACTGATATCTAGTTGCTGTCCTCTACCCTTTATAAAATCTATAGTGCTGAAATCCATCGCAGAGTCTTTGAGGTTGAGTTTTGTTCTGAAGACATTTGACCCAAACTCCTTAAGAATGTGCAGCTCAAAGTCGGAGCCGACCGTCAGGAAGTATGTACTATTCCCTCTCACGGCCCCTCTGACCTCTAGAAAAACGTCTTCCAGGGCTATAGTGTCATTGGCTAGTGGTATTTTCACTCCAATGTCCAGTGATGCTAGACCGTTTGCATATTTTGATGTGATATCCTTGACCTTTCC
>JAITBB010000065.1 GCA_031283795.1 Rickettsiales bacterium | reverse complement strand
AAAAAATCCATGTCATCATCGGCCATGGTGCACGGGAATTCCCTGTCATCATAGGCTCTGGACTTTATGCAGTGTCCGGAACGAGTTTCCGTATAGTGTTTAAAGAGAGAGACATTGCCACTTTTATATTCGTCGGATAGACTACCGTCAAGGTAATCGTCTATTATGCTTTTGGACTTTCCGGCTCCCATCGTACCTGTAATTAAAATGACTTTCACGTCTTACTTTTTGTTGATCTGCAAAAGCTACAATTAGAATATATCTTTTCAACAGGCAAAGATTAACCTCCGGCTTCGAACCACAGAATCCCAGGAGAAAACAGATTCCTCCGGATAGAATCATCGCGACTCTGTCCGTCAGGTCTGGCGGAGAAAGAGGGATTCGAACCCTCGGTACCGATTAACTCAGTACATCTTCTTAGCAGGAAGACGCTTTCGACCACTCAGCCATTTCTCCGCGAGACTGGGTGACTATCCAATTATCTTGGTTAAAGTCAACACATTTGATACGCAAGTACCTGGAAACCACCTGGTGCAGGCACAATAACAGTTCCATTATCTGTTGCACATAGGTGATAACTCTATTCCCGGATTCCCAGGAAAAGGTGGCAGGGAAGTTAGCCAATTCTCCCTAATTCCACCACGGCAAATAATTTTTCGGCAATTTCTCCGAACAGTCTAACTTCTCTGAGGCACCCCTGTGAGATATGCAATTGGGTGCCATGTGACTGTCATTTGGGTGGGTGTTGACTTGTAATGGAATTGTGTTATAATAAACTCACGGATGAGAAATTTAGGGATACCATGTTATGGAAATAAAAACAGAAAAATCAAAAAGTCTTCGAAACGAAAGCGAGTTGGCTAAAGTGGTGGAAGCGAAGCAAATTAACGAACTTGCGCCAGATGAAGTTCGGACGATACCGGATAGAGTATTTAATTTCGGCAGTGAACAGAATGCTCAGAAAAGAGAGGGGCTCCAAAAGGGCTTCGTCGAACAGCTGAGTGCGGAGCAGCTAGATGCTATGGCGGTCCAGAGGGGGGACGGAACTTTTCTCTCGGCTAGACAAAAAATCTGTGCCATAAAAGCCAATTATATTAGAATTGAAGTGCTTAGGCAGCTCAAGCCTACTACAGTTAAACTTTTCACTCCGGAGCAGATTGGGAGTCTGAGTGTAGAACAGCTTGGGGCTTTGACTTCGGATCAGGTTAGAGCCCTGACGAAGGAGCACATCAAAGTCCTTGTGGACGAAAATCTGTTGCAGTATTTATCTGACAATATTCTGGCGAGTGCGACTGAAGTAGCACTTACCGAGGAGCAGATTAAGACTTTGATTGAAGCCAAAAAAATAAAATTCCTACCGGTGAAGTTTGTATGCTACAGCGTATTAGATGCCGAAATTCTCAGCGGACTAGATGAGGGTCAGAGGAATAGCTTCTTTGATCAGCTCTCGGGAGACCAATTGGACGAGATGGTGAGCTCCAATGAAGCTTCGGGGGAAGGTATAGATATGAATTTGATACCTGCCGAAGTCTTCAAGACTCTCAGTGAGAAAGCCATCAGAAGCCTTACAGGTGGACGGCTTAGAAGTCTAAATACTGAGCATGTTGGAGCTATGACGGATAAACAGCTGAATGTTGTGGCGAGCAACAATGTTAGCGGTGGTCTATTCTCTGCAGGACACAGTGGAATCCAAGACATAGAAATAAATTCAGTGTCCCAAATGGTTTTCTTAGGTCTCAGTCCAAATACTATCTCTAAGTTATCTTTAGAACAGATAGGGGGTCTAGATGAAAAACTTCTCGGAGTTTTGACCCCAGACCAGGCCAAGGGTCTGACCAAAAGCCAGGTAAGTGCCCTAGTATCCGGAGGCAGGCTACACTTTCTATCAGATGAGGCTATAGCGGCCCTGGTGGTTAAGGTCAATCTCAGAAATCTAACGGATGAAGGACTAAATTATCTGGTTGAAACCGGTAAAATTAAACGTCTTTCCCCAGAGGCTCTAGACACTTTGGAGAAAACGCAACCTGCCAGGTTGTCGAATGCTAACCTTGAAAGGTTGGAAGGTTTAGAAGGGGGGCATATACTAACCAGAGATATTTGTGATACCCTTATAAAGGGGGCTAGGTTACATTATCTGTCTGGTGAAGTGCTAGAGAAACTCGATGATAAAATAAATCTGGAATCGGCATCTATTTTTTCCTTCAATGGGGCAAGCAGGGAAAATAGTATATGTAAGCAACTTGAGGAATTGATAAAGTACCGTAAAGTGCGCTATCTATCCTGTGCTGCTAACAGTTCTATAGGTACTTCTTATATAGAGGTACTGGATGCAACTGCGAGACAGAATTATATAGGTCAACTGACCAGAGAGCAACTGGATGATATGGCTAGGCATGGAAAAATCAGCGTAATAGATAACCCAAACTCTATAGATGTTGAAGTGTTCAGAAATCTTAGTCCCGATACCATTGCCGCATTTTCAAAGGAGCAGCTAGGCGGACTTGACGAAGAACACACTGGAGCAATGACGGTTGCACAGGTTGCAGAAATAAATGTAAAAAAGGTTACATCCATTAAGCTGGACCTTTTGGATAATGAAACGTTGAGATCTATGTCCAGAGAGGGTAAAATTAAAAATCTCACAGTACAACAGCTACTAAATCTTGCTAAGGTCAAAAAGCTGGGTCAGCTTTCTAACTCTGTAGAGGTCATGCTAGTAGCCCTGAGGAATGCGAAGAATAATAATGATATGAGTATTGATGATGCGGATGCTATTAGATCCATGGCGATGGATACTGAATTTGTCCATGATGGTAGCAGTAAAATTAATCTCAACAGAGAGGAAGAAGAGGAGATAAATAACGTAGCGGCCGAATATGCCCGTTTTGTCAGTAATGATATTACAGACATTAAAACTGAGATCAATAATGATCTAGAAAACGAGAAATATGAATACATTGTGCCTTGTGCCGTAAATTTGATTGGAAAGAATGAAGAGCAGAGAAAGACTGTTGAGACGGCTGTACAGAATAGGATAGACTCTTGCACTGGAGATGTGTATGGCCTAATAGACAAGATAAATCTGTCTATTGTCAAAATAACATTGGACGATAGTGAGAGTAAAACTACTAAAGATTATGAGGAGCTGAAAAAAATCGTAGAGTCCCTTATCCTGAGGGCAAATCATGATTCCCTAGACAAATATTTTAGTACCATGGATACGGTCCTGTCTTTGATAGACAAAATGGATATGAACGACGACTATCGTCTTATACTGTTAGAAGAGATCATAAAAATGAGTGATGATTTTAAGCTGAAATACTATAGTACGCTGGAAAACAACGTTCTCCATACTTTCGCCAGGCAGAAACTTACAGACATATATGTTAAATATGCGGAAACCCTGCTTGAAAAATACGAGGTGGATCCTGGGGAACTGATAAAAAAATTAAATGCAAATAATAGCTTTAGTGAAGGAGGAGATCCGACTCGTGGTCTTAACGATGATGAACGCAAGATTTTGAAAGTTCTATTAGATATTGAAAACATATCCCTTGAGGAAGATGGTGGTTTGGCTGCGCTGGGACCCGTCATAACCCCCTGGATTAGGCTAGTAAAAAACGCGGCAGCCCTCTATGGCGCAGCTAGACTCACGAGAGCGGCCACTGGGAGTAAGGCAGCACAAGTTGTCGTGGGTGCAGTTGGAGTAGCAGTTGTTGCCAAAGGTGCTAAGAATGCGGCGGAACTTACAAGTTTTATGATGATGAATGAGGAAAATAGGAAGAAACATCACCTGCGAGAGAGAAAAAAGTCAAAAGAACAAAGGAGTAAACCTCTCTATAGAGTGGTTGACGTATTTTTTAGACCAATTGCGGTATTCGCCTTTAGGAGCAGAAAACAGCTGTATAAATTCTTTGAGCGCATCGTATTTGGTGGAGAAAATGATAGTAAGCGTGGCTTTGATCGAGATGAGTACCATTCCCCTGATAAAAAAAATAACAAAAAGGATTGCCTAGATTTCAAAAAGGGCTGTGTAAAAAAAGCCAAAAGTGATATTAAATCCACAGAGAAAAAAGCTTATCTTCATGCCCTAGAAATAGTTAATGGTGTGCTATCCAGCAAAAATAAAGAGAAGGGAAATACTACAGGACAGGATATGGAATCTGATAGAGTTAGGAAATTGAATGACGATTCACATAAATTTGAAGAGGAGGCTTTGGAGCTGTGGCTTGCAAAGAAGAGAATGGAGTTGGGAAAGGAATACCCTGGGTTTGTCATTCCCGGTGATAAAAAAACATTCTTTGGTACTATATTCAAAGCGGCCGGTGATATTGTCAGTGGAATTATTGGGGGGCTAAGCCCGTTTTGTCTTAGACTCATTGACGAGACTGTACACGGAACTCCATCAAAGGAAGAGAAGGGTGCGGATGGTATCGCTAAGGTTAAAATTATAGAGAAGTTGAAAGAAATCGGGGATGAATTTAATGCCTGTCAAATAAAGCTCGCAGAGAAGAGAGCCAAGATGTCTGCCGGAGTTAACGATCACGCTAGGAAAAAGTTTGAGGAAATTAATAACGTCCACACGGAAGCGCTAGCTAGGGCGGAAAATGTTCTAGATAAAGTTCTGGAAAACAACGGATCTGGTGTTAAAAAGACCGCAAAAAGTAAAAAGAAGAATAATGCTGTAGTTCGAGATAAAACAGGGAAAAAAGCAGAGAAAGTTAAAAATGTTCCGGAGGCTAGTTTAGAGTTCTCTGAGAATAATACGGGGACGAAGAAACTACTGGATGATAATAATGACCTGAATGGCCTGAGTAGTAAGTTGCATGGGGCGACCGGCAGAATGAATGAGGGGTTGTCCAACTCCACTCATGTCTTCTCCTCCAGCCAAGGCAGTGGGAAGTAATATAGAGTAAAGCATGGTATAGGATTTGCTTCTCCGTCATCATTGGATGTTAATTTGGAACTAGGTTTGACACAGGTCCGAAAGAACTGGTGATCCCGTCCATAAATTGATTCTTCTTCTAGAAGAAGAATCAATTTATGGACGGGCCCAGTGCAGATTGGAGATAATCGGCCGTTCTTCCTGGAGAATCTGGGGGCGGAGTCCCAGTGTTTTTTCTGGGGGTAGCCCCGTCCTGCAGCGGCTGGTGAGTGCTGTGGCTCTGGGGCTGGCTAGAATGGCGTCTAGTCTGAAGCCCAGGTTCTTCTTCCACATGTATTAGGGTCTGTAGCCCCACCAGCTGTATTATCTGAGTTCTAGGTTTATTTTCTCCGTGGGTTGCTGGCTCACGCATCTAAATCGTGTCTAGGGTTCTATCTCACACATCATTGGGGTGTGGTCGGAGGCTCTCTCTTTTCCTCTAGTTTCCTTTGAATATATTCTGCAGCGACTGGTGAGTGCGGTGGCTCTGGGGCTGGCTAGAATGGCGTCTAGTCTGAAGCCCAGGTTCTTCTCCCACATGTAGTAGGGTCTGTAGCCCCACCAGCTGTACTCTCTGAGTTCTGGATTTAATTTTCTCCATAGGTCGCTGACCCCGGTTTCTAGTAGAAGTCTGAACTTTTCCCTCTCCTCCTCTGTGCAGGTGATGCTACCATCTTTTTTCGTGGAATATACATCCATCTGTAGATTCGGGCAGACGTTGTAATCTCCTCCGAAAAATGTGATCTCGTCGCTGGTGACGGAATTTTTGAGTTTTGTTGAGAGTTTGTCGAAAAAATCAAGCTTTCTTGAAAAATTCTCTGTGGCTCTGGGATCGACGATTCCGCTTCTCATATCTGCGACCGATGGGCCGCCGTTTGGTGCGTAGATGGAAGCTACTCCTATGACCATATTCCTATAGTCAAACTTGGCCTCTATATATCTGGAATCGCTATCGAGTGGGTGTGATTCTCCCGGTAGGAGGCCGTGGCTGGTCCCATAGATTGGAAATTTCGAGAGAATGGCAACTCCATTTCGGGCCTTTTGTCCGAGAATTTCGATGTTGTAGCCAAGTTCACTGAGCTCTGAAAATGGGAACTGCTGCTCTGTGCATTTTATTTCCTGCAGTAGTAGCACATCGGGTCTATAGCTGTTGGTCCAGCTGATGAGGTTCTCTAGTCTTGCTCTTATGGAATTTACGTTCCAGGTGGCGATTCTCAGCATATCATCCCCTTTCTGGGTCGAGATTGAATTTGGAGGAGTGGCTGTTTCAAGTTCTTTCTAAAATCTATAGGGTGATAGTAGAATCCGGCCATACCATTTGTCAATCGGGTGG
>JAITBB010000056.1 GCA_031283795.1 Rickettsiales bacterium | reverse complement strand
TTCCGGTCAGTGGTGACTGGTCTGTAAACTCTGTTTGTAGGTATCTTTTAGTATTTTACTTTATTATTTGAATGGATGACTCGTTGTAGAGGATACATATGGGAGAGACTTTCATTTTCTCTTTCCCATAGTCAAAACATTGGCTGTTCTGGTCTCAGAAGTCTATACTTGTTTCTTTGTTTTTTGACGTTGTTGGTAGATCTTTATCTTGATGGAGGGCGGATATTTCAGACTGTACTACCGTTGCATTTTGTAAATATTGTCTGAGAACTCCCATAGTGTTTTCTCCAATGATTTTAGATCCACTATAATCTTCATCTTCCGGTATTTCCTGTATATTATTTTCAACAGCTCCGGTGATCTGACTTTGTACAGTTTGTCCTGCTCCTCCGATTAAAACGGATTTTGCTGGTACGGGCGAACCTACTCCAACTATAGGTTCCCATTCCTCTAGATGGGGTGAACTTGTCTCAACTGCACTATATTCCAATCCATCTGGAATAGGTAGATTTGCTTCGGGCATAAATATTGGTGTCTTGTTTAGCCCAGGTAAATTTGTTTCAGGTATAATTGTTGACTGTTCATCTAGCTCCTCTTCGGTCGGAACGAACTCTGATCTTGTTATTAGCTCAGGTAACTCCCCTCTGGTCGAAATGGATTCTCCCTCTTCTGAAGTAAGTAAATCTGCAACGGATACAAATGTTGATTGCCCAGGTAACTCTCCTCCGGTCGGAACGAACTCATCTTTTGTCTCTGACATAAAACCTCCATTCTTTTGGAACTAGTTGGTATGATTTTTATACGTAACCAACCTGAAGTCCAATTTTTTATTCAAAAATATTAGTTTTTTTACATAAATAGTCAATCACCCAGAGAGATTTGTTTAATTCCGCTTTCAGATATCTCTCAGAGAAGTGTCTTTCTTTTCCACACTCTCAATCTAAAAGTTGCCTAGTTTTATTTCAGCGAATCATTCGTTTTCCACAGTGCTCATCGAGAGTACTTTTATCCTGTGCTGTCCCATGGCGATGAGATATCGCACGATCCATGGGTTGTAGTGGTTTATATTGCTGTGGTCTTCGTTCTGTGTTTTTCTATTGCCCGAAAGAGATGATGGGGACTAGCAGTTTGGATACTGTGGTATTTCCTTGATTTTTTGTGAAATTGTCTCTATAATCTGGTGATATTGTTATTTAGGGATGCAATGCTTCCGCATAGAAACTTTATCATAGTGATATCCTCCCCATCAGGGACGGGAAAATCAAGTATAATCGATGAAATTAGGAAACGTGACAATGGTCTCAGCTTCTCGGTTTCGGCTACAACGAGAAAACCCAGGGCTAGTGAGGTGGATGGGAAAAACTATTATTTTCTCACAGAGGAAGAGTTTTCCAGGAAGGTTGGTGCTGACGAATTTCTTGAGCACGCCGATGTGTTTGGGAACCAATATGGAACTCTGAAGAATGAAATAACTAGGAGATTCGATGAGAGTCTTGATGTCATAATGGATGTGGACTGGCAAGGTAATAGACAGATATCGTCAAAGATGGATAGGAGCGAACTCCTAAGAATATTTCTTCTGCCTCCGACTATGAAGGAGCTGGAGCGCAGAATAAGGAAGAGAAATCTAGACAATGATGCCGTTGTAAACAGGCGTCTGGGAGAGGCGAGAAATGAAATTGTTCATTTCAGTGAGTATGACTATGTTGTTGTGAATAATGATTTTGAAAAGAGTGTCTCCGATGTTAGTGCTCTCATCACTGCAAAGAGAATCGGAAACGTCTTGAAAGATGAACTCAATAGTTTTATTAGAAACCTCTGTGACCAATAATTTTGAGTGCATTGAGTTTCCCAGAGTTGAGCGTGTTCCTTGGTTTCCTGTGGCTGATGGAGTTAGAGGGTAGAAGGGAACCCCGGTTCCAGGGTTTCGGTTGCCACCGCATTGATCTAAGAACAAAAGTTGTGCCCAAATAAAACCTGTTGAAAATTAATATGAATGTGCCTAGCATGATGTTTGAATGATTTTATCACCCAAAGTATTAGAAGATGACGGGGAAGGTACCATTAATGAGGAGGGCCACTGCAGCATGGCTGATAGAGAATACGGCCTTGACCTTTGAGCAGATAGCGGAGTTTTGTGGCATCCACATACTGGAGATAGAGGGTATGGCGGATGGTGATGTGGCCAACGACATAACCTCATCTAATCCAATAGACAACAATCAGCTCACAAGGGATATGATCGATGCCTGTGAGAAGGATTCAAAGAAGCGATTGGAGGTTAAACAGACCGTTGCCGACAGCATTGTGGCCGAGAGGAAGAGTAGGAAGAATAACACCTATGTCCCCATTGCCAGGAGAGGAGATAAGCCGGATGGAATTCTGTACCTGCTGAAGTCGTTTCCAGACATAACCAATCGACAGATAAGAAGGCTAATAAATACGACGACGCCTATGATAGAGTCCATAAGAAGCAAAACACACTGGAATATCAAGGAAATTAAGCCGAGAGATCCAGTTCTGCTGGGTCTTTGTAGTCAGTCGCAGTTTAATTCCATAGTGAAGGAAATAGAGGAAAATACCGATGACACTAGCAGATAATTTTATTATTTTAGGAAATTGATATGGTTGAAGTTATAAAACTAGAGGGTTCTCTGAGAGACGAGCTGGGAAGTGTGGTGGCCCGAAGGCTGAGGAAGCACAGTAGATTACCTGCGGTGGTCTATGGCGGTGACGCAGGCGGTGTATTCCTGGATGTGGATATTCGGGAGTTCGAGAAGGAATACTTTAAGGGAGGAATCGAAACCAAAATCTTTGAGATTGGGATTCGTGGCAGAAAAATGAGGGTTTTGTGCTACAAAGTGGATTTAGATCCAAAGTCCGACAGACCGAGACATGTGGATTTTTTGTCCCTGGAGAATAGGAAAGAGGTGAGAGTACTGGTCCCATTGGTTTTCAAAAATGTGGACAGATCAATTGGGATAAAAAGAGGTGGCTATTTCAACATAATGATCAGAAAATTGCCACTCATGTGTTTCATCGATCGTATTCCAAGTTCCATAGAGGTGGACTGTGAGGACATGAAGCTGAGGCAGTCTATAAAACTTTCAAATCTAGTTCTGCCGGAGGGCTCTAGACCAGTCTTCAAAAAGGATGTGATGCTTGCCCGAATCATAGGAAGAGGAAAGGATGAGGAGGAGACAAGCGGAACTCAGACGGCGGCGGCGACATCCTCGGCGGCTGCTGGTTCCTCTACGGCTGCGGGAACAGGCACTGCGGCTGCATCTTCACAGTCTCCGGCAGCGACCGGCAAAAAATGATGATCAACCCGGATAGAGAAGCCGGATTAGCTCTGGAGCAGGGCAGAGTGGTTACTTTGGTTTTGATTTATTTCCTCTTAAAGGAGACTAATGACTAGAGGAACCGTGACCTTCTACACCGGTTGCATGTTTTCCGGTAAGAGTCTGAGCCTAATAGAGAGAGTGAAAGAGCTGGGAAAGTCCTTTGAGTGTTTTAAACCAGCAATAGACACTAGGAGTGGAAATTTCATAGTTTCTCGAGATGCCAGCGAGCGTTTGGCAGCAAATAGTATAGAGGATATAAGAGAGGCAATCGACAGCAATGCTGATGTGGTTGTTTTTGATGAGGCACAATTTTTTAAATGTGTCAATTATAAAGAGGTAATAAATTCCCTGAGAGACAAGTGTAAAATAGAGCTGATCGGTGGTCTAGATAGAATAGCGAATGGTAAACACTGGGAAATATATCCACTAATTCTGGAACTGGCCGACGAGGTTGTAAATCTCACTGCCAGGTGTAATATCTGTGGTGGGGTGGCCACATACACCAAGAAACTCCGGGGCAGTGACGCAGAGGTGGATATAGAGGGAGAGGGGACAGTCTTTATTCCCGTGTGTGCAAGCTGCTTCGGAGTAGATGATAATCCTTCTCCCAGAAAGCCAGACATTCACTAGTCTATGGAGAAAAAACGGCTAGAGGAACTGAAAGGGCAAATTCTAGCGGCTAATGAGGCCTACTACGGCCATGATAGTCCAATCATGAGTGATGCCGAGTACGATAGGTTAAAAACTGATTTTATAGAACTACTGAGAAAGTATCCCGACCAGACGGCCAGTGACGTTCTGGATAGAGTGGGCTATCGAGTTCTAGACTGCTTTTCAAAGGTTGAGCATAGAATCCCTATGATCTCTCTAGGCAATGGTTTTGGGCGGGATGATGTGGCAGATTTTCTGGATAGGTGCAGAAAATTTCTCGCAATGGATGAGGAGCTGGATGTTTTTTGTGAACCAAAAATAGACGGTCTGTCATTTTCCGCGCTCTACGAAAATGGCCTGTTTAGACGAGGATCCACCAGAGGCGATGGATTCACCGGAGAGGATATAACCGAAAATCTGAGAGTAATAAAAAATTTCCCGCTGAGACTGAGTTCTCTGGAATTCCCCAGAATTTTTGAGGTGAGAGGCGAGATATATATGTCTAAAAGTGACTTCCTGGAGTTGAATGCAAGGAATCGGGAAAATGGTGAGAGGGTGTTTGCCAATCCTAGGAATGCTGCCGCCGGTTCGCTGAGACAACTGGATACGTCCGTTACAGCTCGGAGAAATCTGAAATATTTTGTCTACGCTCTGGGAGAATTCTCTGGAGAGTTTGAAATAGGAACTCAGGAAAATCTTCTGAAAACCGCTGCACGGTTTGGCTTCTGCACAGCAGGAGAGGTAAGAGTCTGCAGAAATGTCGATGAAATAATGGATTTCTTTGGTCATATGGAGAGGATAAGACATAGTCTGGACTATGATCTAGATGGTCTTGTCTATAAAATTAATGATTTAACGCTCCAGAGGCGACTTGGCTCTGTCAGCCACCATCCTAGATGGGCCCTGGCACATAAATTTCCGGCCGAACAGGCTGTGACTATCATAGAAAAAATAGATATTCAGGTTGGTAGGACTGGGGCCCTGACTCCGGTTGCTAGACTTGAACCGGTTAATGTGGGAGGTGTCATTGTGTCCAATGCCACTCTACACAATAGAGATGAGATAGAGAAGAAGGATATAAGAGAGGGCGATGAAGTTATAGTGCAGAGAGCTGCCGATGTTATACCCCAGATCGTGTCCGTCATCAATGCCGATAAAAGAAGGGAAGACAGTAGAAAATTTGTTTTTCCGGACAGGTGTCCAATTTGCGGTAGTCAGGCCAAATCCTACGATATGGATGTGGTTGTCAGATGTAGTGGTGGAGTGAATTGCTCTGCCCAGGTCATTGAGAGCCTGAAGCATTTTGTGTCAAAGAATGCCTTTGATGTGGATGGTCTCGGAGAAAAACAGATTGAGAAATTCTATGGTGAGAGGAGGATAGAGAAATTCATAGATATTTTTAAATTGGAGGAGCGGGAAAGATTATTGACTCTGGAGCGCGAATTTGGACACAGAGAGGGAGTACTTCCGGACGGATATCCCTCACTTCCACTAATTAATTCCGAGGGTTTTGGGAAAAAATCCGTCGAGAATCTCTTTAGAAGCATAGACAGATCAAAACGCGTATCTCTGGATAGATTTCTCTTTGCTCTGGGCATAAGGTTTGTTGGTGAGGTTACGGCGAAACTACTGGCAAAAAACTATAGGTCTCTGAAGAATCTGTTGGATAGCTTTAGATCAGCCCTTGGGAGAGATCTATTTGGAAATAGAGCCAATGAGGAATACAGAAGATTCTGCTCCATGGACGGCATTGGAGACAAGACAGCAAATGCTATACTGGACTATTTTGAGGATGAACGAAATGTAAAAATGATAGAGGAACTTGGTGATGTTCTAACCATAGAGGACAGTCCTATCACCTCCAGCTCTGGGACTGGCGGTAAGCTGCGGGGAAAAACTCTGATGTTCACTGGAACTCTAGAGGCCATGACCAGATCCGAAGCTAAGGCTAGAGCGGAGGAATTGGGTGCAAGAATTCTCAGTGGCGTTTCTAGTAGACTCGACATCCTAGTTGCAGGTAGAGAAAGTGGAAGTAAATTAAAAAAAGCTCTTGAACTCGGCGTCACGATCATCGACGAGGAGGAGTGGAATAGACTTCTGTCTGATGGTTAGAATGTTCATCTGATCTGGTCTCCGATGTTAAATCGGTAACCGTTAAGAAAATTTTTTATGTCTAGTGGCTTCCTCCCCTCCCTTTGGATTTCTAGTATTTCCAGTATACCATCCCTGCAACCTATAGAAAAATTTTTATCTATGATTCTGCCGACCATATCGTTCCTGGTGACCGCCTGAACGTACCTGCTTCTCACCAGCTTTAGTCTATTACTCCCATGGACCACATGAACTCCGACGGAGTCGTTTAGAGCCATTATTTTTCTATGTATTCTTCCCACATTATCATTTTGCCAATTCACTAGTGCGTCTTCATCTGTTATTTTCTCGGAAAATGTGGCTAGACTGTCGTTCTGCTTGATGGCCGGAACAGAGTCCTTTGTCTCTATTGCTTCAACCGCCTCCATAAGCATATCTACACCAATTATGGCCATCTTTCTGCGGAGAGACTCCGCATCCGTATCCATTTCTATGGGGATTCTAGTGGATGATATTATATCTCCACTGTCAAGAATCTCGGCAATCCTCACTATACAGATTCCTGTTTCAGTGTCATCAGACATTAGGCATCTTTCAATGGGGGCACAACCTCGCCATCTCGGTAACAGTGATGGATGAACGTTTATACAGCCATATTTTGGCATGTTCAGAAGCTCTTCGGGTAATAGGAGCCCATAGGCCACCACTATGATCAGGTCTGGCCTCAGCGCCTTTAAATTATCCAGATTTTTCCCATTTTTAAAGGTACCTGGAGTAGAGACGGGAATGTTTCTTGCGGCAGCTAGACTGTGTATGGGAGTGTTCTGTAGCCTTTGCCCCCTTTCTTTTCCTTTAGGTTTTCTTGTATAGACTCCAACGATATCCCTGTGGTCGTTCAGAAGTTTTTCCAGAAATGGAACCGCAAATTCTGGGGTTCCCATAAAAACTATTCTCATAAATCATCCTTCTTGGGTTGTTTTAGCATCTTCTCACAATCTTCGATGAGTAGTGCTCTGGATACATTACTCTCTATCATCTTCTGCATGTTGCACTTTTGCTCCTCAAATTTTCTCAGATCTATCAGCTGTGCGGCCGATAGTCTGGGACCAGAAATGAGTGTGTTCAGCTCAGCGAGTCTTCTCTCTATGGCCCTGTCCTTTTCTTTGTTTATAGTGAACTCGTCCCTCTTTATACTTTTCAATTTCTGATACTCACTGTTGTAGAGGGCCATATGGTCCGGATATTTTTTTATAGCCTCGTTTTTACAGTCAAACTTGTTTTTATATTCAAGATCTTCGATTCTCTTGAGAGCCTGAGATTTACAATTTTCAACTTTGGTTTTAAACTCTATGCAACTGGTGAACTCTTTGCTACTCAGATCAAATCTGGCACACTCCGGGTATTTTTCCAGATTTTTTTTAAAGCTTGTCTTTTTTCTTTCCGTGTCCAACAGTCTTCTGGTAAACAATATGGTATCTATCTCATCCTTAGTGTTTACCATCTGAACATCCAGATCATACTTGGAAAATTGCAGTAGATTATAGTAGTAGGCATCCTCTCTACGCAGGACAAGTTTGTATTTATCTATTGGTTCTTCGTTACTAAAGGCATCAATCTTTCGATCGAAAAAATTTATACGGGTTAGGGCTCTCTCCATATAGTTCTTCATAACTACCCTCATTCTCCTGAGTTCTCTGATGTGGGGAAAATTCTTCTCCTTTAGTCCCAGTTCCCTTCCAATTCTGTCATCTAGCAGCTTTAGTCTACAGTTCCAATATAATTTTGCACTGTAGTTATCAAAAAGATCATGTCCTCTGGAGAGACACAGCTCATGGTCTATGGTTTCGATCTCTCTAACCTTATTCTCCGGTATTCTATAGGAGGATGGCATAGACCATACGTCTCTCCCCTGAAAAATAAAAAATGCGACCGCGTATTTTATGATCTTCCACACAAAAATATCACATCATAGAGTCTAGAGAGCTTATAATTTATTTGGTGACAAAATTCAAGCAAAATGCCCATAATTAAAATTTTAGAGGAAAGCAGCAGCCTGCCTGTAGATATAGAAAGCATTAGACTTTTCCTGAAGATCGACTACGAAGAGGAGGATGAGTCAATTATCAGATCATTCAAAACGGCGATAAAACAGTGTGAATTGATGATAGGGCGCAGTTTAGTGGAGAAAAAATACCAATATTCATTCTACAGTGAAATTAGAAACTCGATACATCTGCTGTACGGACCCGTGCTTCTGGTGGAATCTGTACAGACGCTGAATTCCAGAAACGAAGAGGCACTTTTAGAGGAGGAGGATTATTTCCTGGATGGTATGAGCGATAATCTGATATTTAAAAAAACTATTGGCGACTTCTATAGACTAGACATAGTCTATCGGGCACAGATGGAAACCATCACGGACGATCTAAAACAGGCCATACTGTTCCACACGGCGAAAATTTTCGAGGATAAGTTGGGCTATTCTCCAATACCAAAGGCCTCCTATAGCATCTACAGAAAATATAAGACCACGAGACTATAGGATTCTATAAAAAGAATTATGGGTAGAAACTATGAAAATAGGCAGAATTAACGAGCTCAACAAAAGGCTTGAAATACAGGAACTGATCAAAACACCAGATGGAGCAGGGGGCTTTATCGGCCAATGGGTGACGATCGGAAAAATTTGGGGAAGCATAAAGATGCTCTCAAACGTTCCAAACACAACTTTTAATTTTTTAGAGATAAGGGCCACTCATCTGGTGGTTGTCCGAAAACCCAGCATAATAAATATTAATATGAGATTTTACTATAATAATG
>JAITBB010000046.1 GCA_031283795.1 Rickettsiales bacterium | reverse complement strand
CCGAAGGAGCACACTGGGCTATGACACATTTGCCTCTGTCGGCCAGCAGTTCCTTTACCCTATCCAGGGCTGACTGTTCTCTCATAGAGAAAGCCGGACAGACGAGGGTACACTGACCGCAGTTTACACAGGGGTTTCCGGAGTTGAATTCTATATGTCTCTCCTTTTCCTTCCCCTCTACCAGCAGATGGTCAATGCCTAAATTTTTGCATCTCAGAACACATTTAGTGCACTTTATGCACTTGCTCCTGTCGAATTCTATGGAATCACCCTTTTTTTCTAGCATAAATATTTATGTCCTAATTGTGTCAACAAAAACCATGGCAACCACCGTTCCAACAAAAATTTTACAGAGATCTCTGGTTATTTTCTCTAGGAAGATCCTAAATTTAACCATTCCCCCACGATTATCAAGAACCATTTTTGTACCAGTGCTGAGACCGGCGGTTATCCACGGCGTTATTATTGGTATGGCACCGTTTAGGTTGGCAAGCATCAGCATCACGACGGTGTACATAACATTAAACAGAGCCTGAAATCTAATATCCTGCCCAGTATCCGTATTTAGGTGTTTTTCCGAATGACTAGTGATGTGCTGAATGCTAGAGAACAATATGGTAAGCCCAGAAAACAGAAATATTGTCACGCTCTGGCCACTAGATTTTTCCGGCAGGAATGCGGCAAAATTTGGTGCAAAGGCGCTAAACAGGTTGTACCATAGTACTCCAGTGAAAATCCTGAGAACCATGAACCAGAAGTCATCGGCCAGTTCGAATGTATTTTTTACAGACTCCATCTCCATAAGACTCCAGAAGACCAGTGAAAACGCAAGGGACAGAAAATAGTTCACAGCTGCTCCTGGTAGCATCCTGGGGATCAAATTTTCTCTGGCAAACATTGATTGGACCAGGAATGTCAGACTCAGCGGGATATGAACCAGGGAGGACAGCCATAGCACAACTGGCAGTAGCAGAACTAGATAGTTTGAAATTCCCAAATGGGTTCCTCGGAAGGCATCTCCACCGCCGAACCGGGAAAAGAGTGTGTTAGCCACAAAAATGGCAGCAAAATATAGAAATGCCTGCCATTTTGTCCAGTGTCTTTCATAGGCGCAGACCAGTAGCCCTCTGGTTCGTGGTAGATTGTTATCTATAGTGATAGCCATGACCAGAAACATGACCAACCAACTCAACAGATGTGTGCTACCTACATGTTCTAACACGGGCCACTCTTTTCATTGGAACAGAGATACACAAAAGCCTCGCTATTCTACAGATCAGCTGATTTCTAGAGTCTCCTCTGTGAGAAGTCTAGATATCTACCCAGTCTCTCCCTGAAATTACTGTCAATATCACCTCTCTTTAGAAGATTCCTAATGATCTCTGCAGCCTGGTCATATTTTTTCTGTTTTATAAAGAATAGAGCCTTCTGTTCTATCACAAGATTCAGGAGTGGATTATCTCCATTCTCTAGTTTGGAAAATAGGATACTTATTTTATCCACATCAGGCTTTTCCTCATTTAGCCTTACAATCAGCAGATTGAGTCCGGCGTAGTACTTTAGATATACATCCTTTTCTCTGGTGAAGATATCTTCATATATCTCTACTACTCTTTCATAGCGCTGACTCTTTATATATTCTCCAATCAGACTGAGGCCACTGAAGGTCTTGGACACGGACGGGATCGACTCATCTCTGTATATCTTCTCCAGTTCCGCGATGGGTTTTCCCGAAGAGGTCCCTAGAAATATTCGTTCATTATATCTTTCTATTCTACTTTTTTCCATGTTCCTTAGGGAAAATCTGGCAGTGAAGAATCCCACCAGAGCAACTATGACTACTACTATATATGTATAATATTTTAATAAAAATTTTTTGCCGCTTTCCTTCAGCTCATCGAATTTTAGCTCATTTATGAAATTATCCGAATCCCTTGCCATTGCATCCCTATAATTAAATATTAACATGGCTTTAGGTTACGAAATTTTTTTAAAAATGCAAAGAAAATATGACAGTAACAATGTTTTCTGGAAGATTATAGATGGCTCTCTTCCATGTAACAAAGTATATGAAGATGACAGAGTCCTGTGTTTCTATGACATAGACCCCAAGTCTCCTGTGCATGTCCTATTGGTTCCAAAGGAAAAATATGTCTCCTTCCATGACTTCGCGGCAAAGGCCTCGGACGAGGAGATGGCGTATTTTTTCAAAACTGCTAGAAAAGTGGCTGGTGACCTAGGCCTAAAGTCCTACAGGATTGTTACAAATTGTGGCGACGATGCCGGGCAGGTTATATACCACTTCCATGTACACATAATGGGCTATGATGGCTAGGACACAGATAGATTATTTTTTACAGCCATTAAACCATGGGCCACTACGACTGGGATTCTTTGTGGATACTATAGTAAAATCTGACTCTCCCTTCCCTATGCGAAAATATTTTCCCTGAGAGATACTTAGACTTCGCCCATTTTTATAGAATTCTATCGAGTTCACGCCAACTGAGATTCGGCTGCAGCTTACCGTCTTAGCGGTTATGCAGGAATCCTGTTTTTCTCTAGAGAGATCCCTGTACTCATTTTTCCCAAATCTATTCACAATGTTTATTATCCGTCTCCGGGCTGACCCATAGGCATGGGCTCTATTCTTCTCATCAAAAAATATGACTATTTTATCAATATTGTCTACGATCATATCTGGCTTCTTCTCCAGTACTATGGATAGTATCCCAAATAGGTACAGGAGTAGACCAAATTTTCTCCAACCTCTGGTCCAGAGAGAAATCCAGAGTATGCCGATCACTATTACGACCACTATGCCAATCGGAGGAGATTGGACATACAGTACAGATTTTGCTAGTCCACCAAAAAATTTTATCACAAATACAATTACGTCGACCACGTAGGACAATGGGTAAATCAGAAGAAATTCGGCCCGCAGTGGATAGAGTAGGACGGACAACAGAGCAGCCGGTATAACTATAAAGGTGATGATTGGGTTTATAATCAAGGCCGCCGGAATTTTATAGAAACTAAAGGTATTAAAGCTGTATATTTCCAGTGGTGCCACGGCTATCTCTATGAGAAGTGATATTATAAAGCTAACCTTGAGATTCTCTAGGAGCCCACTCCTGAAATACATCCGATCCACAGCTCCGTGGATATAGTAATAGTCCACAAAGGCTATCATCACCAGAGACGAAATGAAGGACATGTAGAAACCAATCCTAAAGAGCAAGTCTGGTCTCACAAAGATCATGGCGAACATGGCGAACATTACTGATCTCACCGGGCTATTAAATCTGCCCAGTATTATGCTCATAAGACCTATTACATTTATTATGTAGGCCCGGGTTGTCGATATGGAAAATCCGCTAACCAGATAGTAGAGAGAATTTATCAGAAGCGAAACGAGGGCTGAGATTCTATAGACGTTGAACCTCAGAATCAATTGGCTGGATTTGAATAGAGTTTCCTTCAGTATAACTAGGATAATCTGAGAGAGAATAAGCATATGCACACTGGAAATTGATAGTGTGCTGGCCAGTCCCAGATTATTTATCAGTTTCATAAGATGCTTGTCCACCAGACCCCTATGACCCGTCAGGATGGTTGCTATCATATTTGTTGAGAGACCTTTTCGGACTGACATTATGCGCATCGCCATATTTATACGGAATCTGCTGATCGCCTGCCCGATGGTCATTTTTCTCTGGCCATCGCTGCTGTCCGTCCGTTTTCCTACCAGTCCACCGTAGCCCGTAGCGCCAATTTTCTTGAAGTAGAAGTACATTTGAAGATCAAAGTCGGAGCTGAATTTTTTGCTCTCTATCGGTATCAGGTTTGCTTCCACCAAGGCCGAACCAAGTGCTACCTCCTCCTCTGGATTCTGAAGTCTGATTCTAACCTTTCTGGGAGGTTTGAAGTTTCCATCTCTGGCGAAGGCGCTGTTTTTGTTTATAGCTTCAATTCTATCTACACTGACTATGATATATTTCAGCCGCCTCCCATCCTTTGTGATACTCACTACCTCGTTCTCTATGTCACCATAGATCAGAACCCTGCCAAGGTTATATTTCACCATAGGAAAATCGTACCGAGCTATATGCCTGTCAGCTCTCAGGAATCCAAGGAAAAAGAACGTAAAAATTATGAAGATAATTCCTAGATTTGAGTCTCTCTGAGCCACGGTTGAGATTAGACTGACTAGAAAAAGGAATAGCACGAGAGCGGGGGCAATACAGCTGTTGAACCTCAGAAAAACTCCAATAGTGAAAAACACTGGCAACCAAAGAATATGGCTGCTTTTGTCCTCGTAAAACTGTTCTTTTAGTTTTCCTAGAACTCCGGAGAGACCCACTATTCAAACTTTAGCAGATAGGATAATCCCACTCCCCAGGAGCTGAACTTATCCTTTTGGATCTTCCCATCGGAATTGCTGTGGTGACCAACCTCGTATTTCCTGGAGAAGTCAATTGCAAGGCCATTTTGAAATGTGTAGTCGATGCTGCCCTGAAAGATCTGCGAAACCTTCCATCGGTCACCTTTAAATATCTTGCCACTCCAGGCTAGACCAAAGTTCCATTTGTCGTAGAAGAATGGCATATTGGCCAGTATAAAGAACGTATTATTTGCTGTCTCTCCACCATAGTTGTGCAGTGCCACAAACTCTATTGCCGGTGCAGCGCCTAGGGTCTCTCGGGTTTCTTCGAAGAGACATTCCAGACCAGCGACGAAGCCAAATTCGGATTTTTTGTTCGAGTCCTTTGTTGCCAGTTTTCTAAATCCAAAGTTGAACTTATTGTTGTCCAGGACAGGAAAATCAACGGTAATTGAGAAATTTTCCAGGATGTTTGGCACATTGCCAATGTCATTTTCCAGATTGTATCTCCCCCTATCATTTATCAGACTATTGCTCAGGAACGTTGTGTCATTACGGAAGAAATTAATCCTAGCGGTGAGCATCGGCAAAATCATTGCTGTGTAGAAACCAACTTTCTCGTAGAGTTGGTAACTACTGAGTATTCTGGTTCCATCGATGCCATAGTACTTATTCTTTAGTGCATAGCTAAACGTTGGATTAAACTTACCCACACCGAACAGGAACCGCTCCTCCCTGTACTCGATGTCAATTTCTTCGACTAGGAGACCATAGCCTCTAAAAAAATAGTGCTTTCTCTGGGTGTATCCCTCGTCGCCGTGATTTTCTCTGGGAGATACAGGGCGCAGGGCAATGTTTGCGTACAGCAGAAAATTCTCCGTGAAGTAGAATCTGGAATTTTCGTAGACTTCCATGAGGGATTTCATCCTCCTGTCGTCGTCTCTACCATCATTATCATCTAGTAGAGAGTCAAAGCTATACTTGAAAAATATACTTCCCTCGATTCGTGGATAATTTCTCTCCGTGCTAGCGATTGCGTTGTCGACATCTGATTTTCCCAAAGCTATCCCGCCATCTCCGGTACAGTGGAGCACTAGAGCCCCTATACAGAGAGTCACGATCGGCAGGGAATCTCGCAGTTTCAACCCAAGTTTCATGGTTTCACCGTTTCAAATAGTGTTGCAAGCATCGGTTATATTTGTATAATGTCAACGTTCCGAAGACAATTATTTATGAAATTACCCGAAGATGATGTGCTGCTCCATGGGCAGGATTCTCTGTTCTAGGGCGTAGTGATGCCCATCCTAGGACAGATTGCTAAAGATGGGTCCTGCTACTTGTGAAAGAGAAGGGAATGGTTTTCGGAATAGGAGAGGCAATAGGCGTGTAATTCCTCTCTATATGATGCCAAGGATATGTGATAAATAACCATTATTATATAGGGCAGTTCGATGTTCCGGATCTAACCGGAGGATTGCTGGTGCCGGAGGACCATGACAGTACCGCTGCCATGGAGTCATAGCATTACCAGAGGAGGATGTGGTTTTGGACTTTCCATTTTAAGCTGAGTGGTTGGGAGCTCAAAGTCCGTGAAATACTCTGAAGATAACTGTAGAAGACATGGTATGTCGTGTTCTTTCTCCTCCAAGGTTCGGTTACAGTGGAGGAGTAGAGATGGGTAATTCACCGGCCAACGGTCTAGCAGAATTTAGAGCGGAATTAGTTAGGTGTACGAGGGGAAATACAATAATAGCTGTAGGTTCCACTCTGTACTTGATTTTGAAATTTCTAGGGAGTATTATTTGTCCATTGGTGGAGGAAAGTGGATTTTATCT
>JAITBB010000039.1 GCA_031283795.1 Rickettsiales bacterium | reverse complement strand
TCACCCTCACTCTCACTCTCTTTATCCTCTTCCTCTTTCTCCTCATCCTCTTCCTCCTCTTCACCCTCATCCTCTTCTTCTTCTTCTTCTCCTCCTTCTCCTCCTCCTTCTTCTTCTTCTCCTCCTTCACCCTCACCATCTTCTTCCTCTTCCTCTTCCTCTTCATTCTCTTCTTCACCCTCACCCTCTTTATCTTCTTCCTCTTCTTCCTCTACTTCCTCTTCTTCCTCTTCCTCTTCATCCTCTTCTTCACCCTCACCCTCTTTATCTTCTTCCTCTTTCTCCTCTTCACCCTCATCCTCTTCTTCTTCTCCTTCGCTTTTTCCTACAAACTTATCAAATTCTCTCCCTGTCTCTTTTTTAGCTTCCTCATCCCCCTCTTCGTGTTCTATATCCTCTATTCTTGTCCACTCGACATTCTCCGGAGATTTAAGTTCCACGGGTTCAGTCTCATAGTCCTCGTTGCTATGACTACTGTTGCTGCTGACGGTAATTTTTTGCTCTATGGCTATAATTTTATCCAATATTTTCAGCAGACCCATGTCAAATTCAGTAAATTGTCGCCCAAGATTCTCAATTTTTTCCAGCAGCCCACCAAGCTGGCCAGAATCCTCGTCGGAGGACCCGGAACCACCGATTGGTGGAGAAGAAGCATTTCCTACCGCATTTCTGAGCATTGTGAGCTCCTCGAAAAGACCGTTTATGCGGCTATCCAGCGCAACTCCGGACTCCGAAACTCTGTCACCGATTGTCTTGGCAACAGTATCTAGTTTTGTACCTAGTACAGACACTGTGTCGAATTTTAACAGCTTGATAATGTCATTCATCTTACCATCAATAAAATCTGTGGGATTACCAATGTTTACGCCGGCCCCACTATGGTGTACTTCTATATATTCCTTACTGCGGCAGGAATTTAATTCCATTATAACTAGAAGTAGAAAGCAGAACAATACACTTGAAAATAAAACCAACATGTGACATAAGATTTCTGTTCTACCCGAAGGGTACAGCAAATATTTATTTTTTCAAGGATTAAAGAATTATTATGAACAAATCATCAGCAATTGTTTTATGCGCCGGCAAAGGTCTTAGGATGAGATCTGGTAGATCAAAGGTACTGCATAAAATTGCAGGGCTAGAGATAGTGAACCATGTACTGAGGACACTAGAGGCTGCTAGTGTTGATAGAATTATCCTAGTTGTTTCCCGGGATAATGAGAGGGACATAAGAAATATTGTTCCGGCGAATGTGGAAATGGTAGTCCAAAGGGAGATAGACGGCACGGCCAGTGCCAGTAGAATTGGGGCAGAGGCTCTAGGTGACTATGACGGTACCGTGCTGGTAACGTACTGTGATGTCCCTCTGGTCAGGGGTGAAACCTATGGAAAAATGCTTGAAGCCCTAGAGCGTACAGACGATTCTCTAATCGTACTGGGTTTTCACACAAAGGACACAGCCAATGCCTATGGGCGATTGATTCTGGGAAGCAGCGGGAAACTGGAGAAAATTGTAGAGTATAGAGATGCCACGGGCCTGGAGAGAGGCAATTCTCTGTGCAACGCGGGAATATACGCTCTGAGAAGTCCGGAACTACTGAAACATTTGATTCGATCCGTTAGGAACGACAATGCGGCGAGAGAATACTACCTCACGGACACCATAGAGATAGCTCTGGAACAAAAGTATGGATGCAGCTACGTTCTGGCGGAAGAAGAGGAGGTTATGGGAGTGAATTCTAGAGTGGAACTAGCCCGGGTGGAGCGGGTATTCCAGGACGTCAGGAGAAAAGAGTTTATGACCGCCGGTGTGACCCTCGTTGATCCCGGCTCAGTATTTTTCTCCCATGACACCGAAATAGAGAATGATGTGATCGTTGAGCCTAGTGTCATGTTCATGAATGGTGTCAAAGTGCATAGCGGTGTACAGATAAAATCCTTCTCCTATCTGGAAGGCTGCGAAATAGAGAGTGGCTCTACGATCGGACCGTTCGCCAGAATTAGACCAAAAAGTATCCTGGGGAAAAACTCCCGAGTCGGAAATTTCTGCGAAATAAAGGAATCGGTGGTCGGAGATGGTGTAAAGATCAGCCATCTCTCCTACATAGGAGATGCGGAAGTTGGCGAAAACACAAACATAGGAGCGGGCACCATAACCTGCAACTATGATGGCTATTCAAAATTCAGGACAAACATTGGGAAAAATTCCCTCATAGGTTCCAACACGATTATGGTGGCCCCGGTGGAGATCGGAGAGAATTCTCTCACAGCTGCCGGAAGTATCATCACCAGGAGCGCTGAAAAAAATTCCCTAATAGTAGCTCGGCCAGAGCAGAAGATATTAAGTGAGGGTATGACCCGCTATCGGGCAAAGCGTGAGAAGCCGCCAAAAACATGATCTGGCCCGGCCAGAGTTGATCTTTCGGCTAATCGTTGAAAATGTCTGACTCTAGGATATCCCAGAGATTGTTGTCTATGAATATTCTGCTGTAGCCCTCGTGGTGTCTTAGTACATTATTACTGGTTGGTGGAGGCGGCTCCATATCGTTTCGGATCCCATAGAGTATACCATAGAGCACTCCAAACATCGCACAGCTCAGATCACAGTCCGATGCTGCCACGCGAAACTCTATTCTTCTATTTAGAAGACTATCCAACCTATAGTCACTCTCAGAGTAGAAATTTTTTGAGGTTGGTATTCTGATACTGCAGCTCCTGTTATTCATACCCCAACTATTATAGGTTGGAGCCGGATTTCTCTTTCTAGCAAAAATTACTTCATTAAACTCATGGTCGTAGGCCAATAGATCCTCCTCCGATTTTATATAGAGTGGCAGGAACCCGTTGGTTGTACCCAATAGCCCTGCAATGGAGTTAAGCATAATCCTACTCTCCTCATCAGCGGGGCCTCTAGCAAACAGATTATTCCCCTCAGCATCGTTCAGCGTAACATTTATTTGGAGTGCGCTTCTGGCCTGATCATAGAATGGCATCGTATCAAACGAAACCCCATATCTGCTCTCTCTGAGAAAACTCTTCAGAGATTCGGAGTCACCGATCAACTTGTTTATATTTCTATAGGGCCTCAACCCTATCTCAAACTGGTTTACACCTATCTCCACCGACGTGCCGTCATAATCGATGCCCGCGCTCCCGGCAAAATCATTCACCATGGAGGCGAAACTCTCGAAATTATCAACTCCCGAAGCGTAGAACTCGACCTCCAGGCCAATCTTTGGGAAATATCCCCTCTCCCCCAGTCGGCCGACCACACGCTCTAGTAGCCTGGCTACACTATTCCTGATGAAAAAAATAGGAGGCGTCAGCTGATAACTCGGCCCGGCAACCTCATCGCCAAGCGATCCCTCTACTCTACCCAGCCAATACTCACCAGACATATAGCTAACCTCTTTCTCTGGCCATGGCCCGGAACAGAACTAGGAATTCGACTCTATCCAATTTTTTATCACGGCCTTAGATAAGGCACCCACAACAGTATCCACCTCCCTGCCATCCCTGAAAAAAACCAGCGTCGGAATACTTCGAACATTAAACCTTCCCGCCAGTTCTGGACAATTATCGACGTTACACTTATAGATCTTCACTTTCCCGGCCAGTTCTGTCTCCAGTTCCTCGAGAACCGGCCCCAACATTCTGCAGGGACCGCACCATTCGGCCCAAAAATCCACCAAAACAGCGCCTGTCCCCACTAGGCTTTCAAAGTTACTGTTGTCTATGGAGCCCATAGCACAGTTACTCTTGACTCGGAACTACTCTTCTTCGTCTTCATCCTCTTCGTCATCGTCTTCACTTAGACCAATTTCCTCCAGGGAAATGTCATTTTCCTTGGCGGTCCTTATTATATCAGCTTTTTCCTTCTTTAGAAGTTTTCTACAGTAGTCCCTCAACTGTTCAGCCTCCTTAAGCTTCTTATCTATCTCCTCAGGAGTAAGATTAGCAGCGTCGTCACTCTCCAGCTCGTCTAAGATACCTTCGAGTTTGGTAGAGGCCTCATTAAAGTCCATCTGATCCATATTTTTTTGCTAAAAACAAACATACCGACCATAATAAATGGTATTTTATAAAAATAAAGGATTTATTTGAAAATTTTGCATAATAGGGTCATTATCGAATTCTTCGGGAGGAGCGACAATTCGTCCTGGTCTACAGCCGGAAATAGACAAATAGTTAATTTTTCTACCACCCCTTCCAGAGAATCTGGGGACATGGTTAGGGGATGCGAACTACGGCAGGAACGGAAGCAAAGAGAATCTGACAAATTCTTTACGATGTCATTCATTCCACAGACCTTCACCGAAACTCCGCCATATTTAACGTATTGGCCAATTTCTGTCAGTTTTTGCCCAACCTCATTCGTAGATCCTCTGGAGGATGAGCTTAATTCATCCGCCATCGAAAATTGGTAGAATGGCATTTCTCCTCTCCTACCGTTGGCCGACATCATCCATTTTCACGTCGTTTTGGGATGTTGGCAGTGAGAATCTTATCGCCGTGTTCCTCCATGTATTCCTCCAACATATATTTACCGGCATTCTCTACGCTGTTAGCTCCATGA
>JAITBB010000003.1 GCA_031283795.1 Rickettsiales bacterium | reverse complement strand
GGGATGGGAAGTCGCTGAGTATATAAGAAGGGAGTTTGGTAGTGCTGTGAGAATTGTGAATGTGCCTAACCAAGATGGAGTTATGCGACAAATGGATAGCAAAACCTGCGGTCTGCGGGCTCTGACTTCTCAGTCGGAGGGTGGTTTGTTTGACCGAATGGAGTCCAAAATAAAACAGCTCGGAGGTATCGACAAGTTTATAGAGAGTAATAGGGAGATTAATATTTCTGTAACATCCCATGATGAACTGGAGGATTTTCTAAAGGAGGATAAAAGCACATCCTCTCTGGTCGTTAGGGGCTATGTGGCTATGTGCATCAATGATCTACTGCAGGCAAAGAAGGAAGAGGTGGGCATGACAGAAATGGAAGAAAATGAACTGATGGAAGAACAGCTTATGCAGCTGCGAGATGGAGGCAAGTACAGCTACAGAGAGATAAACAATCTGATTAAAAAGAGCTCGGAGGAAACCGAGGTAATTTTGGCTAAATTAGCCCAGAGGATCCCTGAGTTCTCAGATTTATCGATAAACAGTACTGTCGAGGATGGGAAAAATAATTTTAGCATTGTGGATTATCATAGCAAGATGGATGAGGGTTCTATATTGAAACAGGTTAATGCTGGAGGGCCCTATAGTGTGATTTTCAAAGATCGTACTGATGAGGGCAAAAGTGTTTTCGTTTCGGCCCGCATATTTTCCGATCCGGCCACGAAGCGTATAACTGTGCTCTACGCATCTCCAGGAAAAGAAAAGATGAGTGAGGAGTTTCAGGAATTCCTATTCAGAGAACTGGGCGGGAATAGAGGAAACATAGATGTTAACGATGTCAGTGAGACCGTGGTGGAAGAAGGACTGGTTGGATCTGAAAATAATGAGATCAATAGTGGTCTGGGAGCTCTGGCACTTCTGACGAATGAAGGACCAATGTTCCGTATAAATGAGGAAAAACGCGAGAAAGCTCTAGGGAAACTCAAGGGAGCAGAGAAAGAACTTCGCTCGTCGCTAGACCGGAGCCGGATCAAATCCAAAGAGTCCACCCGACTTACTCACCAAAAGGCTAAGCCCTCATATCATCGTCCACTCTAGAAGAAAAGATTGTAAGGGTAGAGGTTCCCGGATTTGACAACCAGAGAGATCTGGACAAGGAGGATTTGGATACAGCGCTGTTCCCAGATCCTCCAGAGGGACATCTGATTTTCTCTGACCTAGGTAGGCCTAGCTCTACACCGATCCTCTGGAATGAAAAATGAATTTGAGGAGAGAACCGAATACCACTATTCACTAATTTCCACGGTTTTGTTTCTGGTCGTAGAACCACTGACAATCCTGATGCGCGATTTTGGAATACCATATTCTAGAGCAAGTAACTCCACTAGTGCCTCATTGGCCCTTCCGTCTAGAGCCGGCGCCATTACTTTGACTCTGATCTGATCACCATATTTGCCCACTATCCCGCTGCGTTTGGCATTTGGAATGAGGCGAATACGCTGAATAGACTTTCCCATTTTACCCTGATCGAAAGTCGTCTAGGACGGCGGATTGTCTGGCATCTCTAGAACAGAGACGGTAAATTTTCCATCGAGAATCTCTACCTCTAGCCTATCTCCGATGGTGAGAATGGCACTATGGGTAACCATTTTTCCGCCCTTTCGCACAACTGCATAGCCTAGTCGGAGAATTTTCCTCCTGCTGAAGGCCAATAGTCTTCTCTCTAGATATCTAGGGCGAGCCAGCCTGTCACTGAGGCCGCGAATTACTGTCCGCTTTATTTCTCTATGGACCCCCTCCACCCTAGATCTAAGTCTTCTGAGGAGTTGGGTAGAATTTTTTAGGATCCTTCTAAAGGTCAGCTCCATTCTGGCGATCGCTTCTCTCTTCAGCGGTCTAAGGAAGCCAGCCACGGCCGTGGGAGTTGGTAGCCTCATGTCCGACACATAGTCTACAAGAGTCCAGTCTGTTTCGTGCCCTATGGCCGTTACCACTGGAATTTTTGAGTTAAATACCTCTCTAGCTAGAGCTTCGCCATTGAAACACATTAGATCCTCCATGGAGCCACCTCCTCTTGTGATCACTATCACATCGGTGGGCTCGGAGTTGTTAAAATATTTAATGCCTCTAATGATACCGACATCGGCATTCTGGCCCTGCACTAGTGTCGGATACAGTATAATGCTATCTATGGGTAGCCTATCCCCCAGGCAAACTTCGATGTCTCTGATGGCCGCTCCACCAGGAGCCGTTATTATGCCAACCCTTCTGATGTCCTTTGGAATCGGTTTTTTTACATCGAATAGACCCTCAGATTTCAACCTATTTTTTCTCTCCTCCACTATTCTGAGTAGAGAACCGACACCCCATGTCTCCCAGCCCTCGGCAATTATCTGGTATACAGACCTCTCCTCATAGATTGTCAAACGCCCGCGCACTAACAGGCTTAAACCATCCTCTAGCCTGAACTTTGGACCATTGCCCGGATTACCGAAGAACACAACGTTTATAGTGGCATCACTATCCTTCAGAGTGAAATATGTGTGCCCTGCAGATGATGTTCTGAGATTGCTGACCTCACCGGTGACCCTTACATAGTACAGAGCACCCTCTATGATGGTCTTTAGACTCCTCACTAGTTCTGAGACTGTATATTCTGGTATTAGCTGCATCAAACTGGATATCACCATGTCCCTAACCACAATTTCATTGGAAGCCCTCTGGCGCGAATGACGAGACTTGAACTCGCGACCTCTTGCGTGACAAGCAAGCGCTCTAACCAGACTGAGCTACATCCGCATCCTCACACCTACAACTACTGGTGGGCGATATAAGATTCGAACTTATGACCACCTGCTTGTAAGGCAGATGCTCTGACCAGCTGAGCTAATCGCCCACAGCACCAGCATGGTAGATGCGGACTCGTTATAAGTCAAGAAAAATTTGGATTCTGTGCGCGTTCACAGCATCTGAGACTTCTCTGGGCAGAATTCATTTCCTTCTGCCAATGGATAAATGATCCACTCTAAATTCTGCCAGACCGTTGGCCGGTGAATCCTTCCCACTATGGAACTCCTCTTCCGATATTCTAACACTTTTCTCTACTCCTTCACTGTACCGAGGCTTCGAAGGAGGAAGAACATGGAGTGCTTTTTTAATCGCCTTCATAGCGTTTTGTGGACTCTGAACTTTCTTGATTTAACTCTTCCCCAGAGTTTGGAGGAGAGAGTACTAACCCATTCCTACACTACAGCGGCTCTACGGGCCACGCCAAATAATTCCCCTCATCGTTCTAGAGTACATCTGTACCTTATTTCCGCCAGTCAAGAGCTATCTCTAAATTCTAATTCTATTTATGATTGCATA
>JAITBB010000033.1 GCA_031283795.1 Rickettsiales bacterium | reverse complement strand
GGATTTTCAGCCACAGCTATGGTGGAACTCGCCGAATGGTACCAGCAGCTTCCAAGGTTCTGTATACTCCCATTTACAACCATGCAGTTTTTTTCTTGGATATTGCCTAGATTATATTCTTTATATTCAGGATCACCAACGGCTCTGCTACTGTCAAAGATAAAAATAACCTGCTCATCGGTTGTGGCTATGTCCTCACTCTCCCTTTTAAGTTCCCTTAGCCTTTTCAGATCAATGATGGCACTAACGGCATGCTTTCCGTTGGTTGTTGAAATCACTGTGACGATGAAGTCCTCGGTAGTGTTCTCTATGGTATCCGGGTTGATGCCCAGAGACTCTAGAAGGGCGCCCACATTGTCATAGCGCTGTTTCATTTTCTCCTCATTGGGTGGTTGATCGGAGAACCTCACTACTCTGATCTTGGGATCTCTCAGATCTGCCAGCAGCATCAGATTCTCCAGTTCTCTAGTTCCACCCTCATCAAGTCCCCGCTCTCCCGAATGCATTTTGTCCTGGAGATACTGTCTGGCGCATGCCTCTAAATGTTCTTGGGCTTCTACGAGAGTTCTGATTCTTTCGTTCTCTTCCAGATTTTCGGTCACATCCTCTATAGCTCCCGGCACTATAGAACTTAGTCTTCCTTCATTCAGCAGTTCATTGAGCTTTCTATAGTCCACCTTTAGTTTTCTCTCTAGAATTCCATCGGGCCCATAGTGATTGTAGGTCACCGTCGAACAGCCATTCTCATCGTATTTTACTGTGTACAGTTTTCTCCTCTCTCCAGAGTCTCCGTCACCAACCTCCCCATTTTCTCTATAGAATTCTCGAGACATGGGGGTATCTTCCTTCAGGGAATCTTCACTATACAGCCGTTCATAGACACAGCCTTCCTTACTGGTATATACAGATTGTCCATGTCTCTTATGATTTTCCCAATTACCTTCATATACGTTTCCACTTGAATAGTGTAATGTTCCATGTCCATGTTGTTTACCACTTTCCCAATTACCTTCATATACGTTTCCACTTGAATAGTGTAATGTTCCTTGTCCATGTTGTTTGCCGTTTTCCCAATTACCTTTATACATGTTTCCATCTGAATATTTGTATGTTCCTTGTCCATGTTTCTTATCATTCCTAAAATTACCTTCATATATGCTTCCATCTGAGCAGTATTCTATTCCCTCTCCATCAAACGTACCATGTTTAAAATTACCTTCGTATATTTTTCTACGTTCCTCCGAAAGCAGTTCTCCCTTTCCGTTAATAATAGGTTTCCCGTCTACCCCCCATTCTAATTCGCCATAATAGATATATTTTTTTAAACCACCCTCCTCACACTCAACAGAGTACATCGTGTGCCCTTTGGGATTGTCATATAGAATCGGTTCTCCAGTTATTTCCAGGACCACCTTCCTTCCTCATATTTTAATGCATAAAAATATGTTATATAGAATATTTACACATGCAAGAGCTCGCTTCCACTATCCAGTTGCCATTCTAAGTTGTTGGTCCGGTTCTAGAAGCACTAACACTGGATTGGACCTTGGGGAGATGAATCTAGTGTTTTAGAACATATCGGGCGCACAGAGAAGAAATAAAAATTAGTTATTGCTTTTAAAAGTATCTAGACGATAATCTAGAAATCTTTTAGATTGTTTTACTAATTATGCTAAACGCAGAGCCGCAGAGCCCATATTTCTGGTCATAGCCCACTCTCCGGAGAGAAGAAGTTTTTTTAGGAAGAAGTTTTCTGAAAAAAAGGGGGGTAAATGTTGGGTCCTATCTAATAACGCGGGGAAGCAAATGTTGAAGTTAGAAAATATCTCAAAATCTTTCGATGGAAAAAGAGTTTTTGACAATATCAGTTTTATACTCAATGATGGTGAAAAACTAGGCCTTATAGGTAGAAATGGCTCTGGTAAATCGACGGTGCTCAAAATTATAGCTGGGAGAATGTTCCAGGATGAGGGTGATATTATCACATCGAGGAACTATCGCATAGGCTACCTGGAGCAGCATCTCGATTTTAATGCCCGAACGGTGCTGGAAGAGGCCTGTCTAGCTCTGCCGGACTATAGGGAAGGCAACGACTGGGAGGCCGAGAAGATTCTTCATAGCATGGGGTTCCTCCAGGAAGATATGTGTAAATCTCCCGGAGAGCTCTCGGGAGGGTGGCAAATAAGGCTAAACCTTGTGAAATTGCTCCTGTCTGAACCAAATTTGCTACTGCTCGATGAGCCGACAAATTATCTGGATATCATATCTATAAGGTGGCTAAAGAGATTTCTGCTCGGCTGGAGGGGGTCATTTATTCTAGTAACTCATGATCGCGGATTTATGAATGATATCATAGACCATACCCTCATAATACATAGAGGGGTATCTAGAAAGATAAGGGGGAATGTTGATGACATGTATCAGCAGATCAAAGACGAAGAAGAGATATATGAGAAAACACGTCTAAATGGGAGCAAAAAGCGTGAGCAAACACAAAAATATATAGATAGGTTCAGATACAAGGCCAGACTTGCCAAGCAGGTGCAGTCTAAGATAAAAATGCTTGACAAACAAGAGAAAAAACAAAAATTGGCTGACATAGATGATCTGGATTTTGAATTTAACTTCAGGGAAACGATCACAAACAGACCACTGGTCGAGGTGGATGGTCTAAAATTTTCCTATGACAGCAGTAGAGTCCTTATAAAGAATCTATCCTTTAGGGTGAACATTGGGGACAAGATATGCGTCATCGGTAGAAATGGTGCTGGTAAGTCAACTCTACTGAGACTTCTAGCAGGAGAAATTAGACAGAATTCCGGTAAAATTGCTGTGAATGAGAAGACCAGTATCGGGTATTTTGGCCAGATGAATGTCAATAGGCTAAATCTGGCTAACACCATAGAGGAGGAACTGTGGGCAGTGGATAGGCACATCTCTAGGAACAGAATTCTGAAGACGGCCGGAGTCATGATGTTTAGTGGGAATGATCACGAGAAAAAGCTAGAAGTTTTGAGTGGTGGGGAGAGAAGTAGAGTCCTCCTTGGAAAGATAATACTCCAACCATCTAATCTCCTGCTGCTGGACGAACCAACAAACCATCTGGACATGGAGAGTTGCATCTGTCTGGCCGAATCCCTCTACGAATTTCCCGGAGCAAGCATCATCGTTACCCATGATGAAGATTTTATAAAAAATGTAGCGAATAGGCTAATTGTATTCGATAATAATCGGATCTTTATGTTTGATGGAATCTATGAGGATTTTCTCCGGGAGATTGGCTATAGCGATGAGAATTGACTATGGTGATTTTAGATCCTAGTTCCAGTCTGTTGGCTGTACATCCAAACGGTAGCTTCCCCGGACCGCTGAGCCCGCCCTTGGCACAGGAGCCGTCGACACCCCTGAGTTCCAGAACTATTCACCGGTTCTCCGGTGGCACTATTTTCTCCATTGCCTCAATTTTGCCAGAGTGGGAGGCCATTTAGAGTCACACAAACTTATAATATCAAGAATATTTTCATATATTTTTCTCTTCCCCTCTATTTTCCTGGCTCCAAAATAGCTTCCATCCAGTTCAAATTCATCAGAATCTCTGTCAGTTTCTTCCGAGAGGCTATTCTTAAAAATAATCTCCCAGGGTAAGGCAAAATACCTACTAACTGCGTTTCTATTAATATTTCTATCGGCAGAGTTTCTACCGATAGAAGTTAATACCGACGTTTTTGTCGGTGCTGTACTAAGACAAGAACATCTGACTATCTCTCTAGCTTCTAAATCTTTTAGATGACTGAATTTCTGACCTTTCCAACCCATTGCTAACCGCCGCTAACGGTAGGTCAATTAAGCTCTTTTTTGGTTCCACTATGTTGTAGAGTTAATGAAAAAATTTATAGCGCCAACAGGACCCGGTATAGACCTGAAACTACTTTCCCTCTGGTCCAGAGAAAAGGGGATAGTCATGAACGAGAGAATTTTCAATTTTCCTCTCCCCGTCTCTCTATAGATCGTCTTCTTCCTTCTTCTCTTTCTCTAAGACCTCTTTCTCTGGGGCCTCTTTCTCCAAGGCCTCTTTCTCCAAGGCCTCTTTCTCCGAGGCTTCTTCCTCTAAATGTTTGATGACAGTGGAATTCTGGAAAAACATCAGACTTCTGACAACATTTTTTATCTCTCCGTTTTTAAATTTCTTTTCCTCTTCTACAGTTATAGTCTTTGCACTGATGGAACAGCCGGGAGTTTTCTCTATCATCTTCTCCATCGTCACCACAA
>JAITBB010000038.1 GCA_031283795.1 Rickettsiales bacterium | reverse complement strand
ATGGTTAAATCTGATGGAGTAGCCATCTCCGTTGAGCAGGATAATTTCTGGTTCACTGTCTCTAGCTATTTCACCATTCTTGAATTTTCCTCTAATGGCAATTCCATCCGGAGTTATATAAGTTCCCTCGGACAGCTTCGCCCTGGCCCAGATATGATTACTGGCAAAGTGTCCAAATTCTAAAGATTTATCTGGTTGTAAGCATATTCTGTCGGCAGTTTGAGCATTTTTTGCGAACAGTATGAATGAAATAGTTGCGACACACGCTGACAATGGCACCACAAGCAATTCTGGATTTGACATAATCAGTACCGCCGCAGCAGCATATGACGGGCCATCCGGCGACAATCTAGTCGTAGATTCTCCCCGATCAGCCTCATAGGAATAGTGTTCATAGCAGAGACCCTCCCCCACATTAGACATCCCCGCAGGACTGCCAACAATAATGTTGAGTACCCCACTTAGGTAAGAAAGAACTCTTCCTAGAAACCTCGTAGATTTGGTCACCACCCGGGTGCCACCATCAGAAAGAGTCATAACAGTATCGTTGGAATTAACTCTGATACTGGAAACACTCGACGGCAACTCATACGGCCAGGCCTTCTGGCCAAACAAAAATATAAAACTCAAAACAAAAATTTTCTTTACTTTACTATTAGACATGCCCCCTCGCCACCCAGAAATTGGATTTTTCTTGCACGGAGTATAGAGAAAATATAGATGCCTGTCAAGAGCTGACTACGAATTTACACGTTCACTACATATGAGACTTTTTCAGACAAAATCCACTTTCCTCCACTGGTGGACAAATAACAGGGGAGTCTTGGAATTCCCCTGTGGTTGTCTTCCCAAAACTTTTTTGTCTCCATTACTTACAATCGTAGTTCCCTTCCGAAGATGGGATATCCCATTCTTTCGTTTTCCAGTGTGACCCCATTCCCAGATTCATTTTTCTCCCCAGGAAAATTTCAAGGGGTAAAAAATTTGTCCCATAGATTTAAATTTCCGTTTGCTCTATCTTTGTCTCTGTTTTTTGTCCTTCTCTATTCGTCGACTGCCCCAAACTGCAGCCAATTCTTGATTGGGAGCTGGAGCCATCCCCCATTCTACCATAGTTCATCTCCCTAAAATCAGGTTCTATCCACATTTTCTCCAGTCAGCACTACTGTTATATTTTGATGGAATTCACCTTCGATATACTCGATATTTCTATTGAAAAAATAATCTATCTCTATACGATCATAAATATCCGTTCTATGTAAAGTTGTATAGATATTCGTCAGCACATCACTTCTGGATCCAATGGACCATGGCTACGAGCACTAAAAATTACTCGAGAATCTGGATATTCCTTTGTCTAGCCTTTATTTATCCATTGTCTAGAGAAGCCAGATCAGAGGTAGTTTTCGCTCTGCCGGATGGTGTTGAAACTCAGCAGCTGAACGAGGATAAAACCAGAAAATTGGTGAACACCTATAAAAACACAGGCCAAATAACTAATCAGTATAGAGGAAAACTTAGGTATAGGCCGGACAATAATGGAATTAGCAGTTACAGAAACAGGAGGTTCTATATTTCTGTTTATTTTTTTATCAAAAATTTCTCTCTGAAGGAGATAGAAAACGGAGGAAAAATCTCAGAAATCAGTACCGGTAGCATGAAGCATTCCTATTCCGCAACATTTGGATACTATCTAACTAATAGCATAGGTCTGGAGTTCGAGTATTTCGACTACTCGGACTCCATATCAAATATGAGCCCGCCCATCAGAGGCAATCTGGTGAGTGGCGATATGAAGACAAGGAATTATATCTTTAATTTCACAACGGAGATCAATAATTCCAGGATTATCCCATTTTTTGCCGTGGGCCTGGGCTTAGCTCAGAGTGACTTTGAGTATAGTGCCGCCTCTGACACCAATGAAAATTTCAAGACGAGCAGCAAACTCGTCCCACTGTACCAGATCGTTGCCGGTTTCGAATTTGAGATCAGTGACCAATTACTTTTCAGTTTTAGATACAGAATATACAACACATTCCGTAGCATCGAAACAAATGACAAATATTTTTTTAGATACGGTCCAAGAAATAACTTCAATGTTGGTTTTAAATATATATTATAATTGCAGATCCCATGGGAGAGAAGATGAAAAAAAATGTAGTAATTGCCTGTGATAGAGCTGGTCTGGAGCTCAGAGATTTTCTGATGGATTCCAGAGAAGAATTTAAAGAGTTTAGTTTTACAGATCTCGGTCCAAATGACAGTGGTGTGGTAGACTATCCGGACTACGCCAAGAAAGTCGTCGAGAAAATCCTGAGTGGAGAAGCCAATTTCGGTGTTCTAATATGCGGTACGGGAGTCGGAATGTCTATAGCGGCCAATAGGTTTGTTGGAATAAGGGCCGGGCTATGCCATAACAGCCTTGAGGCAAAACTCATAAGAGAACACAACGATGCAAATATTCTCTGTCTCGGAGCAAGAATGATAGGCAGGGAATGTGCCCTTGAAAATCTCAGAGTTTTCCTTAGTACTCCATTCGGAGGAGGCCGACATATTGCCAGAATAAAAAAACTTGACTGTTTACAATAATCTGGTATATAATAGCCTCGCCGACGTTGATAACTCAAGAGGTAATCTTATTAAGAAAGAGAGACTAGCTATGAAAATTGGAAAGAATCGTGAACCAGGGAGAATCTGTATGGTTCTTTTTCTGTCGTCTATCCTGGGCGTAGGCGTCCACGCTAAAAATATGAAGAAGACAAAGAGTGATAGCGATATCAGCAAAGAGGAGGACAAGGATGATAAGCACAGCGCCGGGTTTTTTTCTCTATCGTCTTTACCGGTATGTCCAAGTGAGGATCCCGAAAACTACTGTTCCCTGTTACATTATAATGTTAATGTTGACTATAGAGGACCAGACAACGGTGATCGACCATCCAGTGGTGGACAGAGGAGATATCCACAGAACAGTGGTATTCGAATGGGATATGTTCTTTTCCAGGTAATGGGTAACAATGTGGCAGCTCAGAATCATGGACAACAAATTGTTGAAGGGCTAACCGTCGGAGAGGAAGTGGAAGTGGTGTTGGAGCCGGAGCCACATATTGGGTTTTTCCATATGGGTAACATGGCCGATCCAAGTGGACATCACCATCTATAATAATCTCTTCCGGTTTCTGCGGATATTAGGAAATGTCATGGGAGTAGACGATATCTGATTCTTCAATTAATTTGGTTTTCGAATCTATAGAAAAGTTGGGATCACTAGTGGTGCCTGAACATTCCTATAAAGTCCATGATTGAGTCTTTGAGATAGATATCAAAAATCGCGAGAATAGTGACGGAGACAGTTGTATAGACCACCATCAGCAGCAGCTCATGCAGAAAACTAACCTTCAGTCTCTTCCCAACGATCAATTCACCAAAAAATTTCCTTTTTTCCGGTGTTATAAAGGAGTCACTCAGATCTTCATAGTTCTCAAATTTCTTCCTCTCATCCCTTCTATGACCATCCATAAATATGTCCATTCGGAAATCTTTGAACAGTTTCACATACTGTACACTTGGAGCAACCCCATCCTTCATATACTGTTCCCAGCTTCTGGCGAATAGCTCCTCCTGGTCAGTGGTAAAACCATTTATGAAAACCCTTCTGTCCGTATAAGCGCCAACTCTCATAGAGCTACCCACTATAGAGCAGATAACGTTAAAATCCTTTAGAGCCTGACCATTGTTGAATAGAGCAACCATTATGCCAATGAGATACCTCAAATAGTGCCCAAACTCATGTATGAAAGTTGTGCTGGTCACGTCCGTCTTCTGTAGACATATGGTACTGTTGCTACAGTTAATCATTTTGTTTTTGAAAAATTTAGACTTTCTAAAGTAGTAGTCTCTCACCTGACACACTCCGAAGGCGTAACTGTCGAGATCTGGATCTATCCTCAGGTTTAGTGGCAGACACTTATAGAGTTCTCTGGCCGTCATGCCATACCTGCTCGCCAGATTTATGTATATAGCTCTGACGAGTCTCAGGTTATACCTCGTTTGTCTTCGACTGTAGTGTTTTCTTAGTGTTTTCCTAAACTTGCGTTCTACTACATTCAAAAATCTGTAGTTAAAAAAGGACATATCATAAATATGTTAGTTAGTGTTGCTATAAAAATTCTATCTACCCTATTCCTCATAGTTATTTCTCAACAGATTATCAATTAGCCTGACACCATAGCCCGTGGCTCCACTATTCACAAAGAAACACTTCTCATTATCCACAAAGGCCGTGCCAGCTATATCTATATGCGCCCATTTCTTATGCTTATCTACAAATCTCTGCAAAAACTGAGCTGCCGTTATGGCACCGGAGTGGCCCCCAGAGAAGATGTTTTTCATATCAGCCACACTAGAATCTATCATCTTGTCATAGTCCCCTCCAATCTTATCCAACGGCATTTTCCAGCAGTATTCTCCGGTAATCTCTGCTGCTTTGCATATTTCTTCAGAGAGGACTTCGCTACTGGAGAAGACTCCGGCCCTATAGGGTCCAAAGGTTGCCGCCATTGACCACGTTAGAGTGGCCAGATCTATAATCACATCTGGTTTGTACTCCCTAGCTACGTAGTAGAGTATATCGCCCAGCACAAGTCTACCTTCGGCATCCGTATTCAGAATCTCCACCGTCTGACCCGACAGGCTTGTTACAATATCCCCAGGCTTTGTAGCGTCACTGGATGGCATATTTTCAACAAGCCCAATAATGCCGATGGAGTTTAGCCTCGCTTTTCTCTCGGCCAATAGTTTCATGGTGGAAACAACAACGGCCGAACCAGCCATATCACACTTCATATCATACATGGATTTACCGGGTTTCAGGGAAATACCACCACTGTCAAAGGTCACACCTTTACCCACAAGGGCAATGGGATTTTCAAATTTCTCCAGACCCTTCCACCTGAGCAGCACCACTTTTGATTCAAAACTACTTCCATTTCCAACAGAAAGCAACATATTCATTCCCAGCCGCCGCATCTGTTCTTCTCCAAGAATTTCAACCTCTAGTCCATACTCTTCCAGGTCCTTACATATTTTACTGTAGGATTCGGGGTTAATGCTATTGGATGGCTCGTTTACCAGGTCTCTACAGAAGAACACATTATCCCTTAGAAGAGAAAATTCTCTATATCTGGCCGCCATTTCCCTCTCGTTTCTAGCAACCACGGTTACGCTCTTTGGGAAAGTTTCCAACTCTGCTTTTTTCTCTCCGGTTAGATATTTATCAAATCTATAGTCGGATAGCTCCATGCCCACTAGCAGACTAAACAATCTCTCGTCGTTGTTCTCCTCATCTTCGCAGTTGTTAAGCAGAAGTGATATGTCCTTTAATCTATTACTCCTAATGTACCGCAGCAGCCCCCAGCCAAGGCGCTCGAGTTCCACGGCACCGGCAGTGTCATCAAGACCAACCATAACCTCCAGTCTGTCACCAGAGCACACTAGGGTCTTTTTATTGCGCTCCATCTCAAATGTGACACCAGAAAATAATTTTTTATTTTTCTTAACAAATTTTTTGCTGTAGATCGATATCCGAACCCCATTCTCTGGAACACTATTCTTGAAAACTACCCTCACGGTTCTACTGATAATTATTACTTAACCTCAGTCTAAAGATTAACCTTTAAAAGTAAATCAAAACAAATTTATTTCGGATTTGTTCGGAGAGTCACCTGTAGGTATCTCTCCAGGTCAATTCTCTATCGAAGAGGACTAATTCAGAGTTGGCTCCAGCATGGAGCAAGAAAAATTAGTCTGTGCCTAGAGGAAATATTTAGTAGTGAGAACGGAAACGGGGGGAACTCAAAGGAGGTCCGCCCAGACTACCGAAGGCCGTCTGAACAGCAACCCCTGGGGCACCTCTAGGATAATCGGGAAGAGGGAAGATCAGCCATCGGCCCGAGGAGCTCTCTCAAAACTATGACCATATATCCGCAAAACGCCCAAGAGCCATGGCTACTCCGATTATACAGAGATCTACGGTAAAGTTTGTTTTCAGTGTTTGGTAGGACTCTTCACCCATAATCTTTGGAATCACCGCGTCAGCCAGTGTTTTGGTGACGCTTCCCAGAGCATAGGCAACTGCACTCACCAGAGTCCCTTCCAGCGAGATAGAATCTTTAGTGATTAGATAACTATTGATTAGATCTTTACTAAGATTTCTAATGGCTCCCGTTAGAGCACTGACAGCCATATTATATCCTAGAGTATCCATCTCTACGCCAGTCTTCTCATAGACCCAGAGACAGAGGCCATCTTTCTGTTTGCCGCTAGCATCTCTACAGAAGTTTTTAAGTCCAATGTAGCCAAAGAGCCACTTCCCAACTCTGGCTCCCAAATCAGATAACACGTAACTTACCGGCTCTGAGCCAAGCTTGATTGAAAAGTTCCAAAAAGACTCATTTTTCTTCCTCTCTATATACACAGCCTTCATTGCACCATCACACAGCACTCTAAAGGTTCCAATCCAATTATTTCTAGCTTTGCATCCCACCTTTCCCAGTTCCTCGCATTTCTCCTCACCCACGTCTTTTATCAGTGAGAAACAAACAGCCTTGGAAACTGTATTGATAGAGGTCTCTCTGATTATTTTATCAGCTACTTCGCGACCATTATTCAAAGACTTAGCACCCATCAGCAGTTTTGTGTATGTTTTCATCGCCATACTGATGTCGTTGCTTCCAACCTTCGAAATTAAATTTCTCTGGGGTTCCTCCGATAAAATACTAAAAATCGTCTCTAGCCAATCATCTGCTATTTTAGAGTGATTTGAAACACCTCTAACCCACCTAGTCCACCTAGTCCACCTGTGCTCCTCATTATTTTTGGCGTTCTCTTCGGCAGAGACCTCCATGGAATCTCTGAGAAACCTTATCAGAGATTTACCTGCTCCATCGGCAGTTGCGACTGCTGGAGTGGGATGTGTGGAGGTTCCAGCTAGAGAAAATCCGGCTAGGGCTTCCTCTTCACCCTTCTCCGGACACATCTCTCCATTCCAAATTTCCCCATCCTCCATCTCCATATTATCTCTTTTCCCACTATTTCTCTTCACCGCAGTCTCATCTGCTCCTTCTTTACCCCCGATAGCGCTGACCACATACGGATAGAATCGGTCTGGAATCTCGACCCAATCCTGTTTACTTTGATATTCCAGATATCTTCGATTGTACGAATACTCTGAGGTTGGATCATAATTGGGTTGCCACTTAAGCATATGGATAAGAGAAGAGGGAGTATACTGACCTTTTTTCTCATATTTCCTCTGCGTACTCTCGGTATGATTGTTGCCACCGGAGTATCTGTCTAATTTTCCGGGGGATTTCTCACTGCCGCCATTGCCCTTGCATTCAAAAAGAAACCCTTTACCTTCTATCTCTCCATTGCACATATTTCTGATACTCTTTGGACACTCCCAGTCGTGGCACACATTGTCCCCCGCCAGACATAGTCTTGGGTTTATGATCAGAGTGAGTAGGACCGCACCCAACACTGTTGAATATGTTCTAAAAATAACTCTTGTTTTCATAGACCCTTATCCTAAATTTACTATGTCAGTATTCTAACCATATATTAGTTTATAATCAAGATGCCAATGTATAACCTGCTGCTCAACTATCATTGTCATCTCCGCACCAGACCGCATATTTAAATAGTACAACTTTATTTATCTGTTTTTCCTCTATATTTAGCATGGACATGAATTAAATTAATATTGTATGGTCTCTACGATCAGAGAGAATTGCCCATAGCGGAGAAATCCTGAGAAAACTCCGAAGATTAGCAAACAGCCTTCATCATGGAGAGAATTTAGGGGCTAGATGATAGACGTCGTTCGGAAAAGTCGACCACATGCGATAGCATAAACTGGCAAAAAACGGGACCAATCTTCACTGTGCACACACTATATTGACTAATTAAAAGTTATAGTTACCTTCTGTAGCCAAATAGGTTTTTTATTCAGGTTTATATGGCAAAAGTTGTTATAGTGATACCAGCGCGTTACGCTTCCAGTAGATTTCCGGGTAAACCTCTAGCAGAGATATGTGGGAAACCGATGCTACGAAGAACTTACGATGTTGCAATAATGTCCAGCAGAAGAGCAGACTGTGAGGTCATCGTGGCTACAGAGGATGCAAGAATAATGGATTTTTGCAAATCTGAGAACATAAGATGTGTGATGACCAGTGACAGCTGCAAAACTGGAACCGATAGGGTCTGTGAAACCGTCAGAAAGCTAGGTTATAAACCCGAACTCATAATAAATCTTCAGGGGGATGCCCCACTGACACCTCCCTGGTTCCTGACCAGGATGATGGCGGATTTCTTTGGGAGTGCAGCCGGGAATAGTCACACCATGGTGACACCGGGCACGGTCATGAGCTGGGAGGAGCTAGACAAACTCAGAGAAAACAAAAAAACAACCCCCTTCACTGGTACAACTCTGACAATGAACCACAGGACATCCGAAGCCATTTGGTTTTCTAAGAACATAATTCCAGCTATAAGGGACGAGAAAAAACTCAGGGAAACCAGCAAACTCTCTCCAGTCATCAGACATGTGGGCCTCTATGGCTATGGCTATGAGATACTGATGGAATTTGCCACTCTGAAGGAGGGTTACTACGAAAAGCTTGAGGGTCTCGAACAGCTGAGAATCATTGAGAATGGCTATAAGATAAAGGTGGCCCTAGTTGATTACCGGGGAAGGCCGTCCTCTCCTGGGGTAGATACGCCGGAGGACATAAAGAGGGCAGAGGCCAGCATAGCGGAATTTGGTGAGTTTAGAGAGGAGGACTACGACTACTAGGGCCCTCGATTTGACCGAATCGGGCTCAGAGGCAGCCAGATATTTAGTAAATTTTGGAGATAGACCATGATATTTGACGACATTCGTAACATTGGAAGATATCGGCAGGTGAGTTCCCGCATGGGAAAGGCCATTGACTGGATAGGCAACACAAAGTTGGAGAATCTTGAGGTGAAAAAAGAATACCCCATAGAGGGTAGGAATGTGTATGCGGTAATTCAGGAATATGATACCTTCCATAGCTATGAAAAGGGTTTCGAAGGTCATTTGAAGTACATAGATATCCAGATGATAATTTCCGGTGCAGAGGTCATGGAGGTGAAGCTGAAGGATGGAGATGAAAAGGAGGACATGCCGTATGATGAGAACAGAGACATATACAAAATAAAAACGGCCGAGGAGGCAAAGATTATAGTTCGAGAGAATAAATTTGCCATTTTCTTTCCCGAGGATCTCCATAAACCCTGCGTGAGCTGTTCCTACGATGCCAAAAGGATTAGGAAGCTGCTCATTAAGGTTCGGATTGACGAATAGCTAGGGAAAAATCATGGGCACAAGGCTTGTAGTTGTTAGACATGGCAACACCTTCGACAAGGGGCAGATTTCTCTGAGGGTCGGTGCAAGAACCGACATACCATTATCCGGTAGTGGACGAGAACAGGCAACTATCCTTGGCAGATACCTTAGGCTGTCCGGACTGGAACCGGATGTGGTTTTCAGCAGTGAATTAGCAAGAGCCTACGAGACTGCCATAATTGCTCTCAAGGAAGCTGGTTTTGATCGTAGGGTAGAGAAACTGGGAATTTTCAATGAGGTTGACTATGGGCCAGACGAGGCCAAAACTGAAGAGGAGGTCATCGCTAGAATCGGAACCGAGGCCATGGAACTGTGGAACAGAGCGGCTGTGGTGCCGGATGGTTGGATATTCGACCCCGATGGCACAGTAAAAAACTGGAAGAATTTTGCCACTCAAGTGGATCATAGGCATAGAAACGGGCTTGCTATGGTTTTCACTAGTAACGGAATCGCTAGATTTGCTCCCCATCTGACTGGTAACTTTGAAAAATTCTCCGAAAAATTTGACATTAAGATGTCTACGGGAGCCATCAGTATTTTTGAGAAGAGCGAAAATGAAGAGTACTGGAACGTAGTCAAATGGAACCTAAAACCAAAAGACCACATCCGGATTTAATAGTTTAAACAGACCAATGGAGGTTTATATGATAGGTTTCTACGCGCTTTTTACGCTTCTTTGTCTTAGCTCTGCCAGAGCCGGGACCAGTGTTCATAAGAATCTTAGCAGGCTATGGGACAGGGCAGACGTGATCATTCTAGATGCCTACGGAGTTATCTGGAATGGAAAAAATTTCTATGAGAATTCAAAGGAACTGATGCGCGACATGATGCGCAGTGGTAAGTTGGTGTATATCCTATCCAACGCAACTCAACTTTCCTCGGAGAGTGTCGAAAGCTTCAGAAACAAGGAGGGAGGGGGAATTACTCCTGGAGTACACTACCATCGCCTAATAACATCCGGAGATTTTGTAAGATCGATTCTTCTGGACGGAAAACTAAAATTTAAAAGCAAGAGTGATCCAAAATATGTCTATGTTCTCGGAATTCCTAACAAAACCCTCTTCAAGGGAACAAAATATGTCCAGGTAGATGCTCCGGAGAAGGCCGATTTTGTTTATGTATCCGTTCCAAAGCTCAACGAAGAGCAGTTTAACAGCTATCCTCACAGGGAGTATCTGAGAGAGAGCACTTCCCACTCCCATGGAAATCCTGATAGAACATGGAATTCTATTGCTATGGATCCATTTATAGCCGATTTAAAAAAATTCAGGGAACTCGGGCTGCCCATGTTATCCGCGAATCCGGACCTCACCGCAGAAGAGGCTGTTAGTGGCAGTTCAGAGAGACAATTTGTGGTGAGACAGGGCGCTATAGTCAGAGAATATAGGAAAATGGGTGGTGAAGCTGTGGAATTTGGAAAGCCCGACACTGGCATCTATAGAATAGTCTTTGATGACATTAGAAGCAGAAATGTCAAAGTGAACAAGAGCAGGGTACTTATGGTGGGAGACACCATAGCCACCGATATTCGCGGAGCACAGAGTGCGGGAATAAAGTCATGTCTGTGCACCGAAACCGGTGTCACCTCCAATGAGATACACAAGAAGTTAGAGCAGGTGGTTAGCGAATTGAACAGGAAACAGGTGGAACACAGCAACAGGGAGAAAAAAATTATGCAGGCAAAGAGCAGGATACTGAGAGAACTGCTAAAGAGAGAGAGAACAAAGGTGAACTATCTGATAGAGGGCCTCTCCATAGGCTATACCAGCCCCTATCGGGGACGCTGATCCCGGAACGCACTGCACGGCGATCATCTAGTCGCCGTTTACTATTCCGTTTAGCATCATTAAATTCTAGAATTGCAGATCTTCGGGTTGAACGTCTGCGCTGGATACTTTGATTTCTCCCAGATCGGGAAGGTGTAGTTTTAGGGAATCGGCCACGACATTTCTCAGGGTAAGGGCTGCCAGAGGACAACCCAGGCAGGAACCGGCCAGTTTTACATTGACAACACCTTCCTCACTGTCGTAGCTCACAAATTCTATGTTACCCCCGTCTTCCAGGAGAATAGGTCTCACCTTTGTTCTTATGACATTTCTTATTTTCTTTTCCATTTCTACACTATCTGGTGACACAGAGCTTACTCCTTACATAGTTTTGGATTTTTTTTATAGAATTTTCCTCTATTTGCCTTATCCTTTCGCCTGATACTCCATACTTCTTGCTCAGTTCCTTCAGAGTATTTGGGCTATCTGATAGTCTCCTAGCCTGGACAATATCCTTTTCCCTCTCATCCAGGATCTCCAGACTATTCCTAAGAATATTCTTCTTTCTATCCTCTTCGATCCTGTTAGAGAGAATTACCTCGGGTGTATCGTATCTGGATGGTAAGAATTCAATCATCTCGGTGGTGGAATCCTCAGTGTTCCTGTTTCCCTCATTTAGGTAAACATCCTTCCTAAAGAGTCTGCTATTCATATCCAGCACCTCACTCTCGCTAACATCCAGGGTATTGGCAATGTATTTAACATTCTCATCATTCAAATCTCTCTGACCATGGCCCATTATTCTGTTCTTTATCTTAGCAAGATTAAAGAATAGCTTTTTCTGTGCCGCTGTGGTTCCTATCTTCACCAGAGACCAACTCTTGAGAATAAAATCCTGAATAGATGCCATCACCCACCACATAGCGTAGGTTGCAAGTCTACAGCCCTTAGAGAGGTCAAAGTCCTTCACCGCTTTCATCAGCCCTATATTACCCTCGGAAATCAGATCCATCATAGGTAACCCATAGTTCTGGTACCTGAAGGCAATTTTAACCACCAGCCTCAGGTGGCTCGAAATCAGCATCTTTGCCGCATTAAGATCCCCCTCTTCCTTCAGCCTAGCATAGGTCACCTCCTCTTCGGGGGTTAGAAGAGGAATTTTGTATATCTCTGCCAGGTACTTGGTCAGGCCACCCTGACCATCCAAACTCACTAGCATGTCCGCCCGATTTATTATTAAGCGTGTCAGTACAAATCTTCGCTATGGTATAAAAACTTTTTCAAAAAGTAAATACATTCTTTCCAGGTGACCCAAAGTTGAAAAATAGTATAATATTCATTCTGCCCCCTGGATAGAAACGGCTTCCTATACTCTACCACCGTCCCGCCCAGAGCACAACGGCTATCAAAATTGAGGGGCAAAAAATGAAACCAAAACGGTTTCGAAACACAGAAAATTGAAAAATAAATCGAATTCGCTAGTTTGCCGAAAAAACGTTCAGATAGTTGAATTGAAGAAACTAATAGTAGTCTTTCTGCCCTTTATCCTCCTATCACTGTTTGCACTGAATAGGATTTGGGATTATTTTGGAGAGAGAATAGAAATAGATACCACTATCTTTATAAGAAAGAATAGCGGACTCAGCCGGATTGTGGCAGAACTGGAGAATGTCGGCGCAGTGAAATACCCAATTCTGTTTAGACTCGTTCTAGAGGCCATGATGAGAAAGAGGGGGGTTAGGTATATAAAATATGGAGAATACACCCTGGATAAAGAAGACAGTCTCTCCAGCATTATAGACAAACTAATCAATGGCAGAATCTTTTACAGAAGCATAACCATTCCAGAGGGGCTATCAAATAAATCCATATTTGCTCTGCTGGAGAAAAATGAGTTTCTTTCAGGGGAAATAGCTGGAAAAGAAGACATAGCCGAGGGTAGTCTGTTGGCAGAAACTTACTATTTTTAGAGGGAAGACAGTAGAAATTCAATAATCGAAAGGATGCAGAGGGATATGGAGGGGTTTCTATCCGGTGTCTGGAATGCGGAAACTACGGACTCCACTATAAAAACAAAAAAAGATCTACTGACTCTAGCTTCCATTGTGGAGAAGGAATCCGGCAACTCTAGCGAAAAAAAACTGATTGCTTCGGTGTTTCTGAATAGACTTAGAAAAAATATGCCTCTGCAGTCCGATCCGACCGCCATATACTCCTATGCTCTTGGAGATGTGGGAAAGGAGAAGGAGATCAAAACAAGTATTTTAGTAAAGATGGACTCTTCCCATAATACCTACAGAATCAGGGGATTACCCCCAACTCCTATCTGTAATCCCGGCAGAGAATCGATAATGGCTGTGCTGCAGCCGGCAAAATCTAACTATCTCTTCTTCGTCATAGACAACAATGGAGGACACAATTTCTCCAGCAACTATAGGGACCACATTGGTTTTATAAATAGTCTCAGAGCCAAAAAGAGGGTGGCAGCCCAACCGGAAAAGTGATTTCGAGAGACGGGTCACCTCTCTAGCCAATGGTTAGTTCTTCGGATCCGTCAATGCCAATCACAATCTTTTCTCCTAGAGGCAAATTACCGGCTATTATTCGGGCCGCCAGCGAGTTCTCTACCTTTCTCTGTATTAGTCTCTTCAGAGGTCTGGCACCGTAGACTGGATCGAATCCATTCTTTGAAAGGTACTCGACCAGCTTTTCTGAGAACTCAACACTAAACCCCTTTCCCTCCAGTTTCAATTTTAGCCGGCTGAGCTGAATTTTGACGATCCTAGCCACATCGTTCCGAGTTAATCTGTGAAACAGTATAATCTCATCGAGCCTATTTATAAATTCCGGTTTGAACGTTTCTTTCACATCCTCCATAACGCCCTTGTAAACCGTGTCCACTTCAGTATTCTCCGCCAGTTCCGATATGTATTTAGAGCCAATATTTGACGTGAGAATTATTATAGTGTTCGTAAAATCAACCAGTCTACCCTGGGAATCGGTCAGTCTACCATCGTCCAGAATCTGTAGTAGTATGTTGAATATATCTGGATGAGCCTTCTCTATCTCATCGAACAGAATTATCTGGTATGGTCTCCTACGCACAGCCTCCGTCAGAGCTCCACCCTCCTCATAGCCCACATAGCCCGGAGGAGCGCCAATCAGCTTTGAGACCGCATGTTTCTCCATGTACTCGGACATATCCATGCGCAGAACGGATTTTTCGTCGCTAAACATGAATTCTCCAAGGGCTTTAGACAACTCGGTTTTACCCACACCGGTTGGCCCTAAAAATAGAAAACTCCCTATCGGTCTATGCTCGTCCTGGAGACCACTCCTGTTCCTTCTTATGGCATTACCTATGGCGGCCAGAGCCTTCTCCTGTCCTATTATTCTTTCTCCAAGAATTTTTTCCATGTTATTGAGTCTATCCCTTTCATTCTCTAACATCCTGTCAACTGGAATTCCCGTGATCTGGGACACTATGCTGCTGATATCCTCCCTTCCAACGGCCTCTCTACTGAGATTAGACTCATAGTGCTCCTTTTCGAGTTTATCCAGTTGAGCCTTTAGATTGGGTATTATTCCGTAGGATAGTTCTCCAGCCTTTGCAAGATCCCCATTCCTCTGGGCTACCTCCAGATTATATTTGGCATCGTCTATCTGGTTCTTTAGCTGATTTATTCTGGTGAGTTTCTCTTTGCCCGCCATCCAGACGCTTCTCAGACTAGAGGACTCCTCCTCTAGCCTTTTCAAATCTTCAGTGATCTTTTCGAGTCTCGGATCCAACTCCTGGCCATCTTCCTTCCTCAAGACTTCATATTCCATCCTCAATTGGATGATTTTTCTATCTATCTCATCCAGTTCAACGGGTTTACTGTCAACCTCCATTCTAATCTTACTTGCGGCCTCATCTATTAGATCTATTGCCTTATCCGGTAAAAATCTGTCCGTTATGTACCTATTCGACAGAGTGGCAGCAGCCACCAGAGCCTCGTCTTTAATTTTTATGCCGTGGTGTATCTCATATTTCTCCTTAATGCCTCTAAGGATCGATATGGTGTCCTCCAGCGTCGGTTCTGCTGTATACACTGGCTGAAAACGCCTGGCCAGCGCCTGATCCTTCTCTATGTATTTTCTATACTCATCCAGCGTCGTTGCTCCTATGCAGTGCAGATCCCCCCTTGCCAGAGCAGGCTTTAGTAGATTCGAGGCATCCATGGCACCATCGGTTTTCCCAGCACCGACCAGAAGATGCAGCTCATCTATGAACAGAATTATCGATCCTCCACTCCTCTCCACTTCACTGAGAAGTGTTTTGAGCCTCTCTTCAAACTCCCCCCTGTATTTCGCTCCAGCCACAAGACTTCCCATATCCAGACTCAATATACTCTTATTTTTTAGACTCTCTGGCACATCACCATCGATTATTCTTTCGGCTAGACCTTCAACTACAGCCGTTTTTCCAACTCCAGGCTCACCGATGAGAACCGGATTGTTTTTTATCCTCCTGGAGAGAATCTGTATGGTTCGTCTAATTTCTCTATCTCTTCCTATTATAGGATCTATTTTGCCGGCTCTTGCGAGCTTTGTGATGTTCCTAGTGAATTTCTCCAGAGCCTGATAACTATCTTCGGCGCTATCCGAATTTGCCTTCGCTCCAGCTCTTATTTTGTCTATAGAGCCTCCAAGAGACCTAGCGTCAACTCCAGCACCCTTAAAAATCTCACGGATCCGAGCGCTAACCTCCAGAGCCGACTGCAGTATCCGCTCCACAGTCACAAAACTATCCCCGCCAGAACCGGCCATTTTCTCGGCATTAGATAGAATTTTCACCACATCCGGAGAGAGGTGGGGTTCACCGTAGCCACTACCACTAACCTTTGGTATTTTTTCGATTTCATCCCTCAGATTTCTCTCCACCGTCGCAGCGTTACCCCCAGCAATGTCTATTATCTTCTGAACAAGACCATCCCCACTCTCAAACATGGCGAGTAGCAAATGTTCCGGCGATATGATCTGATTGCCACTTATAATGGCCATAGTCTGGGCGCTCTGTAGCACCTCCCTCACTCTGTTTGTATATCTGTCAAAATTCATTTTCCTAACTCCATTTTTGGTTTTGGATACTATATAGTATTTCCAATCTCAGAAGCAATGGGTTTAGTTATCACATAATTCTTGACAATCGAGTTCATTCCCGTGCAGCCCTCACCAGAACAACACACTCTTTATATGGGAGGTGGAAATAGGAAGTGAAAGTCACAGCAACGGAAACAGAGTTAGAGTGTACGCTGGAAACAAGACCAATCTTTGCGGGGCACAGGTGAATTTATCCGGCTCTAGGTCCCCCATTTATGTGACCCTGCCCTCAGATTTACTTCTCATTCCGGAAGACTGATCTAGAACCAAGCCCGGTGTGGACCGGAATTAGATTTTCTCTGGAGAATTTAGAGACATAACCCATATTGGATACAATAAAACAGAGCTTTCACATATGAATTTGTGGATCAGGAATGCCCCTATTTTACCCTATGCCAATGGTCATTCCTTTGTTTGTTGGCAAACTGCCGATCCTTTTTCATCATTGACCATAGTCCCACTATTGGCCGCAGTCAGCTGTGCCAACATATTTTCTAGAGCGGTCGGAGAAGTCTGTGCTCTCGATTCCGGTGGGATCGGGGAAGAACTTACGGAGCCATATTGATTCCCTTGATCTGGGCCCTCTGGTCTCTGCCTGATTATGTCACACTCATTCTTCTTTTCGCATAGTTGTTTATACTCCTCTCTATTTTCCTCCAACATGGACTTAGCCTTTAAATCCTCTAGAATTTCATCAACATGAAGCGCCTTACTTCGCTCTGGTTCAAGCATGGCCATTACTGCACTTCTAAATAGTGGTCCCAGTTGTGGCCTTGCCACGTCCAACACCTCCCCAACAAATTCTAACCATTCTTCCCTATGTCCCAAAATATAAGCACATACATACTTGATACCTCCCGCTGTGATATGACCTTCTAGATCATAGAATGTCCCTTCCCCTATATTCTCTGCACCGGTATTCTCTTCACTAGGTCTTTCTTCGCTATGTTCTGCAGCTATCTTGTCGCTCTCAATCTCCGTTTTGTTTTCTGGCTCAAGCCTGTGCCGAGCAAACTCTTCATAGAGACCATTGGGACAGATTATCTCGCAGAATGATATTCCGAGAGCCCATACATCACACAATCTAAAATCTACACCATTGTAGTCGGTGCGACCTCTGATAAACAATTCCGGTGCCAGATGATCGGGGGTTCCGAATAGAACATAGTTCTCTTTATCGACGGGAGAACCATTCGAGTCACACTCTATTACCGAATCAAAGTCCGAAAGCACGGCAAGATTTTCATTACTAATTAAAAAGTTAGGTAACTTTATATCCCTGTGAACCAATCCATTTCTGTGGAATTCACCAACGGTCGATAGCATGAGCACCATATTCCCCGTCAGAATATCCAGATTTTCACTAATTTCCAAACTCCCGTTTTCGTGAAGTTCCGATATCACTACATCGTTATTTG
>JAITBB010000101.1 GCA_031283795.1 Rickettsiales bacterium | reverse complement strand
TCTGAAGAATGGCACGGTCGACTATTTTCTGTCTCTTGCGGGAGTAGTAGTCTTCGTTCTGTTCACGGCCTTCGATATCCAGAGACTAAAAGTCACATATAGTAACAGTATGTTTAGTGGTGCTGACGATGAGATGACTCATCGGCTGGCTATTCGAGGGGCACTAGAGCTGTATCTTGATTTTGTGAATCTGTTTATGTATCTTCTGAGGTTTCTCGGAAAGAGAAAAAATGACTAGTCACGACTAGCCATCGGGGGAAATGTGTCTGGTGGACCAGGGGACTGGTCGTCCCGGTGTACACCCGGATTCAGGGGAATGTCCCTAGAGGTGATTTGGTGCTCTTGTTTTAGAAGACTTTCGGTTATATTGAAGTGTTGCGGAGAAAAGTGAGGAAATTGGGGTTTATTTTCACTGTTTTGATATTTTTATATCTCCCCTTTGGCCTAGACCAGGACAGGAGAGCTGTCGTCCTTTGGCCCCTGGTTGAGGCCTCCTCGTCGGTGGAAAAGGCTCGACTGGGTCCTGATGTTGATTCTAATCACGTTGTGAGTTCTCCGGGACCCGCTCCGGTTGGACTTCGTTCAACCGGAGCGGGTTTGGCTGAGCCGAATCCGGTCGAACAGAATTCAGCCGGGGTGGCTCCGGCTGAAATGGCCTCGATTGTAGAGAATGTGCTACCAGCTGTGGTTACAATCAGAGCAACCGCGATGAGACAAAATTATGACCAGAACTATTTTCTCTATGGCGACCAGTCAGAAGAGACAGAGGATGGTTCCGGCTTTTTCATCAGTGATAATGGATTTATTCTGACCAGTAGCCATATAGTCGACCATTCGGATGGAATAGTGGTAAAGTTTGGCGGTAGAGAAATACCCGCTGAACTGATAGGCCAAGACCGTATTCTCGACATAGCCCTTCTTAAGGTGAATGTGGGCGCTAGAAAGCTCAGATTTCTGGAACTTAGGCCGGATGTCCCCAGCAGAGTTGGAGATCCTGTTCTGATCATAGGCAATCCCTATGGACTAGGTTTATCCGTCTCCTCTGGAATAATATCGGCTCTGAATAGAACCGTCCTGGATAGTGATTTCAGCTATAGCTATCTGCAGATTGATGCCGCTATGAGGCCTGGCAACTCTGGTGGCCCTGTATTCAACGGAAAAGGGGAAGTTATAGGCATAAGCACCTTTGAACGATCGAGCGCCAATGGTAAAGTCGGCATTGGATTCGCCCTACCCATAGATGGTTATGTACTAGATGTGATAGAAAAGCTGAAAAAATTTGGCTATAGACAGAATGGATATATAGGTTTGTCTGGAGTCACAATAGACCGTAGCGACAGTGACTACCTAAAAATCCTCAGTTTCCGGGGGAAAACGGGAGTTCTTGTGACACAGATAAATAAAGATAGTCCGGCGGCCAAGGGTGGTCTTATGCTGAATGACATTGTGATTTCCTATGACGGGAACAGAGTCAGTGATCTAAATGCACTGTTAAATATGATTGTGAATACCACTGTTGGCTCTAGAGTGGAGCTGTTGACCTTTAGAAATGGAAAATATGTTAAGTTGAAGATCCAAATAGAAGAAAGCCCCCGGGACACCAAAGATACTGCTATAAATCAGGTGATCAGGAACAATTCGTTAGAAATACTTGATATGTTTATCAGCCAGGTGTGCGAAGAGCTTGTGGAAAAATATGAACTCTACAGTGGTCAGGCTGGTCTGTACGTTCTCGATGTGAAAAAGGGTGGTTGGGCAGAGATGAATGGCATCGAGAGAGGAGATATACTCTTGACAGTGAATCAGACCCAGATAAGAACTAAGAAAGATCTACTACAATTTTTCGATAACATGAAATTGAATGGCCAGAGGGAGTTTGTTATGCTGTTTAGGAAACAGAGAAATAAGAGTAATGTGCTGGTTAAGTCTAACATTAATCTTCTCGGCCGCTGAGTACCATGGCTGATAGTTCATATAGGGTTCTGTCAAGAAAATATAGGCCCCAGACTTTCGGTGAGGTGGTGGGACAGGGTAGTCTAGTGAGAACTCTGAGAAACGCCATAGGTAGGAACAGAGTACATCATGCATTTATACTGTCTGGAATCAGAGGAGTCGGGAAAACCACGGTGGCCAGAATAATGGCAAAGTCACTGAACTGCACCAATAGAGATCCAGAAGGGATAGGAAATTCTGATCCATGTCTGGAGTGCGAACACTGTAGGGCTATGGCCATTGGAAGTAGTCAGGATGTGATCGAGTTTGATGCCGCCAGCCACACCGGAGTAAATGACATCAGAGAGATAATGGACCATGTAAACTACGCACCTGTCTCCTCTAAGTATAAAATTTATATTATCGATGAGGTCCATATGCTTTCGAACAGTGCCTTCAATGCGCTGCTGAAAACTCTTGAGGAACCACCGGAGTACGTTAAATTCATATTTGCAACGACGGAGATCCGAAAGGTTCCGGCCACAGTTCTGTCGAGATGTATAAGGTTTGACCTTGCCAGAGTCTCCAGTGATGTGCTGATGGATAATCTAATAAATATCTCAGAAAAAGAGGGATATGGACTGGATAGAACGGCCGCATCACTGCTAGCCTACTCGGCCGAGGGATCCGTGAGAGATTCTCTCTCTCTTCTGGATAGAGTCATATCCTTCAACAACTTCGAGAAAGTGATTGGGGAAAACATTGTGCTGGAAGTCCTTGGACTCAGTGATGGGAAATGTGTCTATGATCTCTATAGTCTGCTGTTGCGGGGAGATCCCAGAGCCTCTCTGCAAAAATTCGAGGAGATCTACCCATCTATCAGCAATGTTGATAACTTTCTCAGAGACCTGCTTGAGATAACACATAGGTTACTAATGAAAAAGAACGGTCTGGAGCCAAAAAACCTCACCAGTTTTCAAAGAGAGTGGTTGGAGAGTAGTGTCGAACTATCCAGTGTGGCTGGGCTGCTGAGGATATGGCAATTTCTGGTGAAAGCGGCGTCGGAGATAAATTCGATCGGTAATCATAGGAATTTTATGGAGATCCTTCTGCTGAAGATATGTTATGGAATAAATATTCCAGAAATAGGTGATATAATAAAGAAATTGCAAAATAACAACATTACTCTAGAATCGTCCCAGGCCAGATTGGCTAACAAAGTTCTTGATACTTTTAGTGGTTCGAAGGTCCTGTAGAGTGTTATGGCGGATGGTAAAGATAATGATCCGGTTGTAGTAGAAG
>JAITBB010000055.1 GCA_031283795.1 Rickettsiales bacterium | reverse complement strand
TCTCGTTCTCTTTTTTCTCTTTTTCTCAAAATCCTAATCAACCTTATAGGATTTGGCCTTTTAGAGGGATCCTGCGCCAATGACCTAATGATTACTTTTTTTAATATAGGATCCAAGCCATTGTCATCGGGAATATTTAACTTGATCATCGATGCAAAATCTTTCGAAAGGACCACGTTCTGTTTTCGCAGAAGATCAGAACCCTCCATCATCATCTGGCACATTGTTACTGCCACAGACCAAACATCGAGTGCTCTCATGCTTCCCAGTTGACCTTCAAGAATTTCTGGTGCAATGCATTCAGTTTCCTTGGCATCATCTGCAAATTCTCCAGCTTCATAGCTTTTCTCTTCAGAATATTTTTGAAAGTTACTAACATCTTTGATCACCATATCTCCATTTTCTCTAAAACATACACTATCAGGCCTCATATGTAAACATCCAAAATTATTTCTATGGAGTCTTTGAATTAACCAGCATAGACCTTCATAGTTCCTATTGACAGCTCTCACCACCTCTTCTGGCCCCATATCGTTAGGAGTTCTCAGCTCACCTAGGTCCTCAAATATTGCATAATCCGGACTAAAAATGTTTCCATTCATATCCTTTATAACATCTGGAAAAAATCGCCTAAGCTTTCTAAGATCCTTAGATGCCTCACTACACATGAACTCGCCTTTATCTTCCATTTTCAACGTTCTGTCATAGACCTTTATCAGAAGATTTTTTCCCCTCTGCTCACTGAAAACTCTATAGGTTTCCCCTTTGGCATCTTCACTAACTTTAGTGACCTTTATCCCGTCAACCACAACCTTACCTTCCCTAAGATCAAAACTAGAATTAGAGAACAGCCCACTGGTAGTCACAGCCATTCTCAGGTCATTTTCTATCTCCTCTTTATTTCCATTGTACATGTTTTATCCGCATAAATAACTCATTATAAGTAATTTAAATGAAAAAATATTATAATCAAGCAGATTCCAGAAAGTATTTAGAAGTTAGCTTATCCGGAAAATTCAGCAATAATTCATTCCTCTACGAAGTTAGCCTGTTTTACGTTCATACCTCTAAGAACCAGGGGAACATTAGCCAATTCTAGCAGATCTTGAATGGGGAAATGGGGAGCGCGCTAGATTTATTTCTAGACCAATATGAAATAATTGGTTTCTTTCTGCATTTTTCCCAGTCGCATAGTCCATTTTCTAGAGCAGGATAGCCATAATGCCAAATTAGTAACATCTTAGCACACCATTAGTTTGACAAATTGTGAATATTTCCTAGCATTAGCCGCGGATTGGGACGGGAAGTCGGAAATCAGCTGGAAAATCCGATATCCCGAAACAACTGGGCTGCATCCATAGCTCAATTGGATAGAGTATTTGACTTCGAATCAAACGGTTGGGGGTTCGATTCCCTCTGGATGCACCATTTTTTAACTGCAGGGAATCAGGTGGCAGTATTCGATGATCTTGAAAAGTTCGAAATGAGTCTTAGCCAAGGCCGAAGGTTATTGGGACTTGATGTGGGCCTAAAGCGGATTGGACTAGCGCTTTCCGATAGAGGCTGGAATGTGGCTACTCCAAAATCTGTTCTCAGAAGAAAAACAATGGAGAAAGATGCGGAAACCATCACCAGCCTGGCACTGGAGAACGACGTTTGCGCCATCGTTTGTGGAATACCCCTAGCAGAGGACGGCGGAGAGACAAGAACCAGCCTGTTCATCAGAAACTTTGCTGTGTATTTAGACGGACACATTCATATTCCCATACTATTAACCGATGAGCGACTGACTTCCTTCATGGCTGAGGAATTTCTCATCGCTGATATGGGCGGAAGCCATAGGGACACAAAAAAAATCGTTGACAAGGTGGCAGCCTCCTACATTCTACAGAGTGTTTTGGATAGACTGGGAGAATATAGACAAATTTGTAGTCATCAGAGCATCGGCGGTGAAAACATTTAGTATAAAAAGTTACCTATACGCTCTACTGTACAGTCTGTTCAATTTGCTGCTCTATAACGGCATCTTTCTAAAAAATATCTGGGATTCCGGAGCAACGATTGGGAACATGTTGTCCATAGCCCTTATAATGATAGCCACCATACAGCTGGGAGCCATTCTACTGTTCAGCAGGCCTCTCCACAGATTTTCTCTGGGACTGTTCTCTATTGGGAGTGGTCTGTCACTATATTTTATGAATAAATACAACGTGATGATCAGTAAAGACATACTGATAAATTTACTGGAGACGGATTTGGGCGAGGCGTCGAATTTTTTCAGCATAAAAATGTGCCTGTACATTTTTATGCTGATAGCATCTCCTCTATATCTCTTCGGAAGGGTACTGAAGATAAAATTCTCTAGTCCACTGGAAGAATTACAGTACAAACTCTATGTCCTTCTGCTCTTCGTTTGCTCCATGACCCTGCTGTTTCTGGATAGCAATTTCTATACTCTAAAGAAGAACAGGGGCTTTGTGGACTATTTTATACCAATAAATTACATCAGAAACCTATACCGAGTGGCCACCTGGGAAATAGATAGAAGAAGACCCAAAAAACTAATGGACATATCCAGTGGAAGTTCTATGGACATAGTGGTGAAGAATGGTAAAAAGAATCTATTGGTGATCGTCATCGGGGAATCTGTCAGAGCCAAAAATATCGGACTCAGTGGGTATCATAGAAATACCACGGAATTCCTAGACAAATATGAGAGAAACTCTCTATACTTTAAAAACGTCTATTCCTGTGGAAGTTCAACCTTTGTCAGCGTACCCTGTATGTTTTCTCATCTTTCCAAAGTAGAATTCAGCGCCCAAAGAGCGAATGGATCTGAAAATCTGCTGGATCTGTACAGAAAATTGGGATTCTTTGTGTTGTGGGAGAGCACAAATGGCAGCTGCAAGGGAGTGTGTGATAGGGTGGAGCACCGAATCCTCGACGGCGATGACGGATTGCTAGTTGATAATTTAGCTGGGAACATAAAAAAAATTGACAAACAGAACTCAATAGTTGTTCTCCATCAGCGCGGTAACCATGGCCCTCTATACTCCAAGAGGTATCCGGTAGAATTCGAAAAGTTCTCGCCGGTATGCAGGAAAGACCTGGATGGATGCGATCTGGAGGAGATTGTGAATGCCTATGATAACGCCATATACTATACCAGTTTTCTACTGGCTAGAATAATAGATATTCTTAGAGGAGTAGAGGAAGAGTATAACACCGCCCTACTATACATCTCCGACCATGGAGAATCTCTGGGTGAAAAAAATATTTTTATGCACGCTGGACCCTATTTTCTGACAAAAAACGAACAGTGGCACGTGCCGATGTTTTTATGGTTCTCCGACAGCTTCATAGCCGAATTCTGTCTGGACCTCACGGAACTAGGGAAACAGTTGGAGGATAGATTATCCCACGACAATCTGTTCCACTCGCTGCTAGGCCTGTTTAAAATACAGAATCCCCACTACCGGAGAGATCTGGACATATTCCATAGCCAATCAACCTCCACAGAAAGATGAGAAGTCAAAACTACATATCTGTTTCTCCATGTGCCCTAGGAAGACCGAAGGGCCCGCTCCAATGGGAAAAAATGGACTGTAGCCAAAATATCTGTACTGTATAGCGCTCCGAGAACTCCTTCGAAGCTTGCGTTTATCATTATTATAGAATAGAATATCACGCGCCGGCGGAATAGATTTTCCATTGGGATGGTTGCCGGCGCTATCATTTATTTATTAATTTAATAGTTACAGAAGTGTCGAGTAAAATTGAGTTAAACTACCTCGGTGGAGTATTCGAGGTTAGCTGTGGTTTAAATGGTTTCCAACTGCTAAAGATTTTGGATAAAAATATTGTCAAAACAACCATAGCCATGACCATTGATGGAAAAATCCTTGATCTCTCAACCATAGTGACCGACTCCAATAGTGGGGCCACCATAGATTTCATCGGCACCGATAGTAGAGAGGGAATGAGCATCCTGAGACACTCTTCAGCCCATCTGTTAGCCTATGCCATCCAGGAACTCTATGGAAGCAGTGTAAAATTTGCTATAGGACCCGTTATAGATGATGGATTTTACTACGATTTTGACGTCGAAGACAATTTTTCCGATGGGGATTTTGAGAAAATTGAAGCTAAAATTAGTGAGTTGGCTAGAAAGAATGAGAATTTTACCAGAGAAGAGTGGTCAAAGGATTCGGCAATTAAATATTTTAGAGATGGGGGACAACCCTATAAGGTTGAACTGATCGAAGGCATAGCAGCCGATGAGGCCATCAGTATCTACAGAGTTGGCAAATTCGTTGACCTCTGCAGAGGTGTCCATGTTCCTTCGACTGGCTATGTGAAGCATCTAAAACTACTAAAGGTGGCCGGGGCCTATTGGCGTGGAGACAGCAGTAACACGATGCTACAGAGGATATATGGGACCTCCTGGAGCACAGAGGAGGATCTGAAGGGATACCTTAAACTCCTCGAAGAGGCTGAAAGAAGAGACCATAAAAAAATTTGCAGAGCCATGGATCTGGCCCATTTCGAGCATGAGTTCGCATCTGGAGCACCATTCTATCATCCTAATGGACTCTTCATATTCAACACTCTGGTCAATCACATACGGAAAAAACAGGAGGAGAATGGTTATATAGAGGTTTCTACTCCAAGAATCATGGACAGAACTCTATGGGAGATCTCTGGGCACTGGAAACTCTATGGGGAACATAATTATTCTGGCCAAATGGAGGACGGAAGGCAATTCTGCGTTAAACCAATGAACTGTCCAGGGGGAATTCTCATCTATAGACAGGGAATAAAATCCTACAGAGACCTGCCCATCAGAATGGCCGAATTTGGCAGAGTAAATAGATATGAGGCTAGCGGAGCGCTGAATGGATTCCTGAGGGTTAGGGAATTTACCCAGGATGATGCCCATATATTCTGCACTCCAGAGCAGCTCGAGACCGAATGCAGAGAGGCAAGCAAATTTATCCTCGACATCTATCGAGACTTCGGCTTTGCCGATAGTATCAAAATCAAGCTGTCCACAAGGCCAAAAAATAGGATAGGTGATGACAGTGTGTGGGATATAGCCGAGAAAAATCTGGCAGACACTCTAAACAATATGGGTCTGAAGTACACAATATTTCCGGGAGAAGGTGCTTTCTATGGACCAAAACTGGAATTTGTTCTGAAGGATGCTCTTGGTAGAGACTGGCAGATCGGGACGCTGCAGCTCGACATGAATCTTCCCAGGAGATTCGAAATCACCTACATTGCCAGAAATGGCGAAAAGTGTGAGCCAGTAATGCTCCATAGAGCCGTTCTAGGCTCTATCGAAAGATTTCTTGGAGTCTTCATTGAACACACTGAGGGGAAATTCCCTCTCTGGCTAAACCCAATTCAAATATGCGTTGCAACAATAACGGACGATATACAGAGCTATGCCAGGGAAGTATTTGGAAAGCTTAAGAATAGCGGTCTCCGGGCGATTTTGGACATTTCCAACGAAAAAATAAGCTATAAGATAAGGGAGATGTCTCTGCGAAAAATTCCATACCTAGTAATTCTTGGTAAGAATGAGAGAGACAACGACAGTGTCAGCATAAGGATCTTTGGCAATCAGGGAACCACAATCATGGCTCTGGACAGATTTATCGAAATCGTCAGGGGAAAAGTGGAAGCCAAGAGTCGGGATTTTCTGCTAGAATAAACTTTCCCGGCCCTACCAGATGGTAAAAGTTTCCTAGACCTATGGATAGCGTGGGTCTAGGCTTCCTCTAGAGTTTCCAGCGATTATGAATCCAGAACCATTGTTCGGGATATTCTCCTATCCACTTCTCAAGAGTCCCGTTTATACATCTCGACAGGAATTCCTCCTCGCTCGTATTTTCAGTTCTGAAACATTCGCTCTCAATGTCCAATAGAAATCTTGATAGTATCGTGTTCTTTCTAACAACTCTCATGCCATAGACCGGGACCTTCATCTTTTTGGCTAGAACGTAGATTGATCTGGAAGTGTAGGCCTTTCGGCCACAAAAATCCACCAGTATACCATTCATTTCATCTCTCTGGTCTGCCATAATGACAACATTCTCTCCTCTCCTGAGACTCCTCACTATGTTTAGAGCAGCTCCATCCTGCTTGGCTATCATATTTATACCAACATTTTTCCTTAGATCGGCGTTATATTTCGGTTCTAGAAGGTGGTTATTTAGTCTTCTGAACACAACAGCAACCTTCAAGCCATAGTCTCTGAGCGCCCTTAGACCAACTTCCCAGTTAGACAGGTGTCCAGAGAATATTATGCTTCCCCTGGTCGAATTTTTCAGCTCTTCGAGAGTTGTTCTCAGATTCTCACTCATCTCCGCATAGTCAAAAACCTCCTGGTCTCTGAGTTTGTATATATAGGGGTATTCTCCAGCGAATCTCCCAAGATTATACCAGACTCCAAGCATTAGTCTGATTCTTCTGGAGCGCGAAAGTTTTGGCATAGCATTTCTTAGATTTTCCATTATAAGATATGTTTTAGGCAAAAGTGGACTAAAAAGAACTAGAAGATTAGCAAGAATAAAACTCATGGCAGACATGGGTAATACTTTTGACAATTGAAGCGTCAGGCCGAAACCTAGAAAACTAAAAACGTCGGCTATCCTCTTGGGAAGGGTTCTCTCTTCATCGTTAGAAAACATAGAATACTTCGAAGGCGATTATCAAATAAAAACACTCCGAATACTAAAGTCTCCGTTGAATTACACAAGTATTTTTGATGGAATTAAGAGTATCACCATATACACCAATCAGTTCCTACCCCAGGCAGACTTTAAATTTTGTAGAGAGTAAAAGGGGCTCTCAAAGGCCGTCTACAGTTAGGTTTATAGAAATACCTTTCCTGGTTCTGCCCGATTCCAGAGCCAGTGAGAAAATTTGCAGTGCCAACGAGCTCTAGGAACCAAACGCACTCCCAAATTTCTTTTTAAATTTAGAAACCTGATTATTGTGTACGTTAACGAAGGCGCTCTTATCCTTTCGCCAGGCAGGATGGTTTGTGGGATCCACATCAAGTTTCATAACTTCACCTTTGCTTCCCCATGTGGATTCAACCTCTATTCTCTGGCCATTCGACAGTGCCAACTCTATCCCGTGGCATTCCGGATGTATGTTCTTTTTGGGCATACGCTATATTCTAATTCTCGTGGGGACATTATAGTCGCCATAGGTCTAAATGTCAATTGCAGCATATTCGATTCCCCATACAGGCGATCTCCACGTACACCATTAGCCACCCTCTAATTTTTCACCATAGGCTCTCCCCCTTTATCTTCTTCACTAGCCTGGAACAGTTCCGATTATCCTCTGCAGCTATTGATTTATATTTTATTTTCAATGCTGGAAGGTAAAAAATAGATGACAGATCTTCCGGGGTTCTCTATGCCATTGAAAATAAAATGGAGTTTCTCTAGAATAGAGGTATCCTAATATGGTTGTGGGTGTTTCGTTGTGTCAGTGGAAAACTTAGGTGAAGAGAGGCAGGGAGGCTATGACGCCTCATCAATAAAGGTTTTGAGAGGTCTAGAGGCTGTCAGGAAAAGACCCGGTATGTATATAGGTGATACAGACGATGGCACAGGTCTACACCATATGGTCTATGAGGTGCTGGACAACTCTATAGACGAGGCACTGGCGGGCTTCTGCGACAGGATAACCATTAGAATCAATGCGGACAGCTCCGTCACAGTGCTGGATAATGGACGGGGTATCCCGGTTGACATTCATAGAGAGGAGGGTAGATCAGCAGCAGAGGTTGTTATGACAGATCTCCATGCTGGTGGTAAATTTGACCAGAATGCCTACAAAGTGGCAGGGGGACTGCACGGAGTCGGAGTCTCGGTGGTTAACGCGCTGTCTGACTGGCTAAAACTTAGGATTTGGAGAGATGGTCATGAATACTTCGTGGAATTTAGAAACGGAGTGGTTCTAGCCCCGCTCAGGGTTGTGGGGGACTGTGACAGAGCTCAAACCGGTACGGAGGTGACATTCTACCCCTCAATAGATACTTTTTCCAACATATGTTTTGACTATGCTACACTTGAGAGGGCTCTGAGAGAAAAGGCATTTTTGAACTCTGGAGTCCACATAGAGCTCAGCGACATGAGAGAAGAGGAGGAAAAACACTGTGTGTTTCACTACGATGGTGGCATAGTTGAGTTTGTAAACTATCTGGATAAGGGGAAGGAACATCTACATAAACCACTCTACTCCTGCTCCGAGGACAGGGAAAAGGGAACGAGTTTTGAACTATCCCTCTGCTGGAATGATGGTTACCACGAAAACCTCATCTGCTTCACAAACAACATAAGACAGAGGGATGGAGGAACACATCTGATTGCTCTGAAAAATGCCCTGACCAGGGCGGTTAACAACTATGTGGATGGCCACGAATTCTTTAAGAAACAAAAGGTGGAATTGACCGGCGACGACATAAGGGAGGGACTAACGGCAATATTGTCTGTAAAGATGCCGGATCCAAAGTTCTCATCCCAGACAAAGGATAAACTGGTCTCGTCGGAAATAAGACCAATAGTGGAAAATGGAGCAATGGACTTTCTGGCAAAGTACTTTGAGGAAAACCCAGCGGAGGCAAAGCCAATAGTGGAAAAGGTCTTTGAGGGAGCGAGGGCCAGGATAGCGGCCAGAAAAGCCAGAGAGCTGACCAGAAGAAAGGGCGCATTAGACATATCAAATCTTCCGGGTAAGCTGGCCGATTGCCAGGAAAAGGATCCGGCTAAGAGTGAAGTTTACATAGTGGAGGGTGATTCTGCCGGTGGTTCGGCTAAGGCCGGAAGAGATAGAAAGTATCAGGCAATACTGCCAATATTTGGAAAGATTCTAAACACAGAGAAATCACGATTCGATAAGGTTCTATCTTCGGATAAGATCGGTACACTGATCACAGCCCTTGGCACCGGTATAGGAAGGGAAGACTTTGACATAGCCAAACTCAGATACCACAAGATCGTTCTAATGGCCGATGCCGACGTGGATGGATCCCATATAAGAACGCTGTATATGACCTTCTTCTATAGACATATGCCGAAAATAGTAGAAGATGGCTACCTTTACATAGCGCAGCCGCCACTCTATAGGATAAAGCGGGGCAACAGCGAAATCTACATAAAAAATGAGTCCTCCTTCAGTGACTACATAATTAAAAATGCGACGGATGGAGCCACTCTAAGATATGGAGACAGCAACATATCTGGAGAGGCTCTAGGAAAGTATATAGCGAGAACAAACCATTTTGTTAGTCTTCTGAAGAGTCTAGCGAGATTTATAAACATAGATATTCTCGAGGCTATGTCCTACAGTGGAGCTCTTGGCTGTGATATATTTGAAAATCAAGATATCCTGGAGGAGAAGGCTGAAAGAATTGTAGAGAGGTTGAATGCCATAGTGGAGGATATAGATGTGCGCTGGAGCTACAGCATTGGTGCCGTGGCCATTGACGGATCCTCGGCCAGAGGACTGAAGATCACTAGAAACTACAAGGGTATAGAGAATGATCACGTGATCAGTCAAAAACTAATGAACAGACCAGAAATTCAGGAGATAAAGAGACACTGTGGCGACATTTACCTGATCTTTACCAGTGGTAGCGCCACCATAGAGAAGAAGGAGGAAAGTTATAGAGTTATGACTCCGATAAAACTTATGGGTGTAATAGAGCAGATGGGACAAAGGGGAATATCCATACAGCGCTTTAAGGGTCTGGGAGAGATGAATGCGGAACAGCTCTGGGAAACAACACTCAATCCAGAGAATAGAACTCTACTAAGAGTCACTATAAGAGATGCGGCCATAGCCGATGAGACCTTCGCCACGCTCATGGGCAATGTTGTGGAACCGCGTCGAGACTTTATCCAGGAGAACGCGCTGAAAGTAATAAATCTTGACATATAGACACTGGACCAGCACCAAATCATTCCTCTCTCTAAAAGATCTGTAATTTACATGCAATTCTCCCAGTTCGCGGCCGGCTCTAGAGAAAATCCGGAAGTCACCTAGTTTTCCACCAGAGGTAGATGGGGCAGCATTCTATCCAGATCATTGGCAAATCTTCTGCGATAGTTCCAGTTGTGTAGGAATCCATAGACATAGTGGAAAACATCCTACTTTGTTACCTCCGGATCATATTTTTCTCGGCAGGCATTAAGAATAAAATCAATCAGGCCGTCGCAGCGTATATAGCTTTATTCATTTCTATGCTGCTCCTCTCCAGTGATAAACAGTCCCCCGTGCACGAATTTGGAGTCATTTTTATCTCACATTCCGAATTTTTCATATTTTTGATTCTAATTATTCTCATTGGCTACCCTCTGCCCGACGGAGTAGGGAGGATTGCCGACTATTATTCGGATTGGAGCCTTTCTCTAGACTTCCAGCTGTTTGGAATTTTCCTCCAGCATTGGGGCAAATGTGTCCAAATCCTTCACTTTTCCCTACTGGGATATATCGGTTAGACATATTCCTCTAAACCTCTCGTAGCCAGCTGTTCCCACAAATGGGTTCAGTATATGTGCTCCATCATTGCCCAGCTCTCGTCAAATTCTTAGACGCATTTTCGCCAGACATCACAATATTTCTCATATATATTCGGGCCTATGATATATCATTATTCTACATTTGTGGAAGCCAATATTCAGATAAATCTAATACAATATTGACTATTATTCGAATAATATGCACTATTCAACGTATTAGCCATAGATTCACG
>JAITBB010000027.1 GCA_031283795.1 Rickettsiales bacterium | reverse complement strand
TACTGTGTACAACTTCATTCTCTCTCCATAGTGTTTACTACCAATTTCCCCATCCTCTCCATAGAATTCTTGGGACATGGCGGTTTCTTCCTTCAGGGAATCTTCACTATACAGCCGTTCATAGACACGGCCTCTATGGTCAGTGAATATCCCCTGTCCATGCATTTTATTATTTTCCCAATTACCTTCGTATCTGTCTCCATTTGGATCGTAGTATGTTCCCCAGCCATTTTTCACATCATTTTCCCAATTACCTTCATATTTACCTCCATCTGGATCGTAGTATGTTCCCCAGCCATTTTTCACATCATTTTCCCAATTACCTTCGTATCTGTCTCCATTTGGAAAGTGGTATGTTCCCTTTCCCTCAAAGATGTCATGTCTAAAATCACCATCGTATATGTCTCCATTTGGAAAGTGGTATATCCCCTTTCCCTCAAACATGCCATGTCTAAAATCACCTTCATATATGCTTCCACTTAGAAAATAGTATATTCCCTTTCCCTCAAACATGCCATGTCTAAAATCACCTTTATATATGCTTCCACTTGGAAAATAGTATATTCCCTTTCCCTCATACATACCGTACCTAAAATTACCTTCGTATATTGTTTTTTCACAATCCTTTGAAAGGAGTTTTCCATAGCCGCTTAGAATAAGCTCTCCATCTGTTCCCTCTTCGAATTCGCCAGTGTAGGTGTATTCATCCGAATATCCCGTACACTTGACGGTACATAACCGACGTCCGTCTGGTCTAGTTTTTATGTCGGGTATTCCAGTTACTTCCAGGACCATTTTCCTTCCCATATTTTAATGCATAAAAATATGCTATATAGAATATTTACACATGCAAGAGCCTATCGGCGCCGCCCGACTGTATTTTGGGCCGCCAATGCTGACAGAGCACATCTAGAGTGTAGAGAGTGGAATTTTTTGCCCAGCTCCTTTATTTTCTCATCGCTTTGCCAGAGGATTCTCTATTCGGAACTCCGGACAACGATTCGCCTAGAGCAATTTATTATTGGCTAATTCTCTGGGGGTCCCAGAGAAAAGGTCTCCCAGCGTGCCCTCTATTTATTTTTATTTGTTTCTAACACTTCGGTTACTACCTCTCCAGACTGTCGACTTTTCTATGGTGCAGTGGCTCTATGGTCTTTGCCTGGGGCAGAATATGTAGGATTGTGAAGTGGGGAAAATCATAGAGTATTTTTTCCTAACCCTATGGCCTCTCGGGGTGCTATAAATGCGGATTAGAGATCTGCTCTGGTACTGTTGGCATCTGAAATTGGTCGGCTACTCTATTTCCGTTCAGTTTGAGTGTCCTATCCAGATTGATTCTAGTCCAGAGAGTGTTCTCTGTTTCGCTGATTGCTGGAGTCGCAGCCAGGAGAGATCCGGACTCCAGGAAACAGCTATTGGCTCTACACCGTGGGCTACGGCTATTCTCTATGTCTCTTCAGGAGGATATAGAGGGCTCCTCTGCCGCCATGTTTCGGAGTTGCGTCTACATACTCTATTATTTTCGATGATAGAGTTGGAATTTTTAGCCATTCTCCGATCTGGGATTTTATAGTGGTCCTACCGGACTCTGTGTTATTACCCTTGCCTGTCACAACCAGTATGCACCTTAGTCCGGCATCATAGGCGCGTCCCAGACTTTCAGTGAGTAGATCCAGAGCCCTATCCAGAGTCAGTCCATGAAAATCGACCTCCAGATCAATTTTCATTTTTCCGGCCCTTAGCTTTCTGTTGGTTCCACGATCTATTCCTAGGCTTCTGCCCTTCTCTAGCGCCTGGACTGAGTCTAGATCGGCGCATTCTTCGTGGTTAGCACTGGGTCTAGGGATTTTCCTGAGGACAGGGACGCCTCTACGATTCCTCTCTGCTCTAGGACTCGATTTTTCGAGTCTCCTACAGTTCTTAGTCTCCTCCTGCCATAGATCATATTCGTCCGTCATAGTTTTTTAGCCATTTTAACCGGAATCAGTAGAAAATATTGCCCCTCCGAGTGCTGTGTGCCAGAATCCTGCTCTCCCCTTTTGCCGAATCCAAAAAATATATCGCCCCTGTTCACACCCTTTATAGCGGCTCCCACGTCGTTAGCAAATACAAGTTTGTTAAATTTCTCTCTGGACGATCTCTTTGTATGTACAGTGCTGAGCCAGAGTGGAAATCCAAGTGGTATATACCTGTTATCCACGGCCATTGTTCTTCCTGGGACCAATTTAGTGCCAAAGGCGCCAGTAAATTCGCCACTATTCAGGAATCGGAAGAACACGTAGGATTCATTTTTGTTGAGCAGTTTTAGTGCCTCTCCTACATTCTTTTTTAGCTCCCGTTTTACCATAAGAGAGCTGCCAGTCAATAGATGTTCACCGGGTGCGAAATAGCTACGATTGTTCTTTCCTCCATAGCCTATGTAGACCCATCTATTTTCGTCCACCAGTTTTACCATGCCAGATCCCTGTATGTGTAAAAAATATAGCTCTATTGGGTCGTTGGTATATAGTATTTCCAGATTCCTATTGTCAAGCACCCCACTGTGAATCTGTTCTCTAGTATAGTAGCCTATCCCACTTACGATGTCTGGGGGTTTTCTGTAGATTGGGTATTTGAATATGTTGTCTCTGGATCTTTTGGCCAGTATTTTTGGAATATAATAGCCCGTAAATAATGATTTTGTCGAGTCTAGGTCCACAACCCGGTAGGGTACGAAATATGTCTCAAAGAAAATTCGCGCGTGGTCACCATCGTATTTTCTCTCCCTCATTATTTCTGCTATTCTACAGACACTGAAAAAGTCGCCATTTTCTACCTTTGGGCCTAGCTGCGGAAAAACGGGACTATTCTTTCCCCTAGAGATGATTTTTTCGCAGGACTGGAGTAGCAGCTCCAGTGCTTCCAGATGATTATCATACTTCCAGTCCTCCAATTCCCCGAAGCCTACTCTTTCAAAAAGAACTCTACTGCTATTTCCAGAGGAAAATTTGTCCCGCACTCTGCCAGCCTCGCTCGAACCTGCCACCAGCAGGCCTAACAGTAGTGCGACATACACGGCTAGAGCTGGTACCTATCCACAGATTTTACTAGCCAACGAGCCTGACCATTCTCCAATCCGGAGAAGACAAATGTCCAGACCTCGGAAATCTTTTCTATGACATTTTTCGAACCATAGACCACGTTATGATTTTCGTCTTCTATGTAATTTATCTGGTTCATTAGCACGGACAGTCTAATTAGCATGTTATCTTTCAGTTCCCTGGTCAGGGATCTTCTCTCTATGGTTTTCCTGTCAAAGGATACAACTACAGTTTTGTAGGCCAGACGGTCCTCCAGAGAGTTTATCCTGTTGGCCATATTTCTAAATAGATTCTCCGTCAGCAGATTTCTCAGAAGGTCAATTCTTCTGTTGGAGAAGGCCTCAGCTACAGCCACTATGGTTTTTTCGCTGGACTTCAGAAATAGATCATCACTGAATAGATTGACCACCTCGAGGCCATTTTTTTTGCCTTTGGCAATGGCTCTTCCCGCCCTAGCACTATCAAATACTTGACCGTATATGTCCTGTTCCGATCTTTCGTCCTTCCCCTTTAGAATCTCGTTGGGTTGCCAGTCTCCCCCACAGGGTACATTCTCTAGAAAACTATGTACGATTTTTTCTTCTTTTTTCCGGCTAGTTCCAGACAAAAAGCCAAAATTACCGAACAGAATACTGTATAGTATAACGGTCAGAGTCAGAAGTATCACAATGACTATCATGTTCCTTTCTCCATTTTGTTTTGCTTGTTAATTTTTTCCCTAGTTTCACGAATATGTTCAACTCTAGTCCTAGTGGTAATCTTTGTTTCTCTTGCCCTGAGAGCTGCAGTAACTGCTCTTCGTTTCTCGGCTGGTTTTTTCTCTAGAAGCCTCTTTCTGCGTAGTTTCTCAATGGCGGAGAAACTTTCCAAATCCTGGGAATCCTTCTTCACACCTGACACTTTACTACCAAAATTCTTGAGAGATATCTCCTGTGCCACTACACTGCCATCCACTTTGGTTAATCTGCAATTTTTCAGATTGTCCACGGCTATGTTCCAGTCTTTCTCATTATTCTTGACGGCTCTAGCAATCTCTTCGGGTTTATTTTTTCTACCGCTTTGCAACATAACACCTCCATTTTGCCAAACAACTTATTTATTCTATATAGTTTTTCGGAAAAATCAAACGACCGTGTGCAGATGGAATTTTTGGGTTTTACCAGTTTTATCGACGGTTGAGAATATCATAGGGAGAGTCTAATATTCTATAGGTGCAGGTTTTTGAAACGTGAATAGAATGAGTATGATAGTGATGGAGTGTTCCTGCTCGGACCATGCCTCTCGGGCCGTCAAAGGTGGCGGATTTAACGCCAGGGACAGGAGTAAAGGGAATTTGAAAAATTTTCCGGCCAGACTCCGGAGACATTTTGAGTCTGCCTCCGGGTTGATTCTTTAGCCCAGAAGACTAATTCATGGTTGAGCTCAGTGCAAACCGAGAGAGATCGGTGGCTCTTTCCGGAAAATTTAGGGATAGGGTCTTGGTTTTAAAAAAATATAGACTATCACTGGGGACATGGTACAGAAAATTGGGAATTATGATGTTAGGAAAGCGGAGTCTAATTTTGATCGTACTAGTGGTCCTGTATATCCCAGATGGTGTCGCTGCGGGCGAACAGTCGGGGAAAAGCAGCTTCCTGGACAATATAAAGTTCTCAGGAAGAGTACATTATCAGATTTCCGGTAATAGGAATTCCGGAAAGGCGGGAAAATTACTTGGTGTTCCAGAGACTGGTGATAAACATACCAATGTTGGCCTACCAAAATTTCTGCTGGGAGTAGGTTACAGGATAGGTGGTAGTAACTTTCTGGTTACACAGTTCACCTCGGAAGGTGGAGAAATAGTGCTGGACTCTCTATTTTTCAAGAGCAAAGTGACCGATCGCTTTGTTCTGACAATTGGTCGGCTGCCGATTCCATTATCAATGGAGGCCGATACCAGTGGTAACCATTTTCTTATGAATGAAAAAACCAGAGCTAATGTGGGGAGTAGCTCTGATAAAAAAATTAGTAGGAAAACTGTAGTCCTATTCACAACCATGGGAATTGGTGCAAATGCGGAGTACTCGGATGAATATGCCGGACTGCAGATGGGTTTCTATGGGAATGATGTTAGAGACAGGAGTGAGGAAATGAGTAAGAAAATTTTTAGTGTGAGGGGCCGTGTTAATCCATATAGGAAGGGAAATAATCTAGTTCACCTAGGAGCTAACTATTTTTATGAGGATCGGGGTATATACGGTGTGCCAGCTATGACCAAACAAGAGGCCGACGAGATCGGTACCATGCCAATATTTGCCTCGGATAGGGTTGGTTTCGAATTTGCCCTAAACTATGGGATAGTGAATTTTCAGTCAGAATACCACTTTTTAACCGCTACAGTTGGCAAATTTCACGATAGCTCCTTCAGAGGCAGAACGAAGAAGCTGCATAATTTTTATGCCCAGGTCAACATCAATCTAACCGGGGAAACTCTAGAGTACAGCAGTGGGGTGTTCGGATCTCCCAGAGTAAAGAGTCCGGTCGATAGAGGTGGCCCCGGAGCTATTGGTCTGGTGGCCAGGTATTCTGAGAATAATCTCAACGACTACAGCGACGATAAACCGTTTGACTACGGCAGACACAGAGAGATATCGATGGCTCTGAACTGGATGCCGGTGAATTCTCTGAGATTTACCATGCAGCTTTCAAATTTTAGAGAGAAATTTGAACTCCCCAGGGCCATAGAACTGAATGAGGGGAAGGGCACGAACGAGTACTATGCTTTTAGTTTAAAGAGCAGGTTTTTCTTCTAGATGGGTGAGTGGGCGGCAGTAACATAGAGTAGAGTGGACTTTCCTTCCCGGGACTAGAGCTTTTGAGGGTGTCATTACTGGATGGGGCTAGTTCTTTCGCTAGCCCCCAGGTCTCATTTTTCCTCTGAACTCTGGTTACCAGAAGCCTAGTTTTGCGCTCCATTCTTCTTCACCTGTGCCGACGGTATTTCGCCGTTAGTCGTGTAAATCTCTGATCTAGGGACTGACCTCTATTTCTTGCTTTATAATTTTAACTCTATAATATAGCTTTCTGTGTAATTAACTACGTCAGCATCTATGAAATGTAAATATTGTTTAGGCGAAAGAGTAAAGTGCAATGGAAAGAAGTATGGTAAACAAAGATATTATTGTAATGACTGCCATAGATCATTCAGTCTTGATGATGCTAGGGTT
>JAITBB010000043.1 GCA_031283795.1 Rickettsiales bacterium | reverse complement strand
GATGCTATCGCGAATCGAATTGGTTAAAAATGACGTGGGACTGCCGGAAATTAGGAAACCCGTGGCGCTGGAAAGTTGGCTCGGCTTCGCTAGTGGAGACAAAAATAGAGACAGAACTGTCAGTTCAGCCACAATAGCCCCACCAAATGCTGTATCATCGTCATCATCTTCGATGGCGGAAGGTATTTCCAATGCCGGAGATGATAATAAGAGTCCCAGAGAATCTAGGACCCTGACCACAGCCGAAGAGCTGTCAAGAGTGGAGGGCGCGCTGGAAAATCTTTCATCCAAAACCTCTGGAGAATTAACCAATGACAAATTGCTCTAGGCGAATCGTTGCCCGGAGTTCCGAATAGAGAATCCTCTGGTGAAGCGATGAGAAAATAAAGGAGCTGGGCAAAAAATTCCACTCTCTACACTCTAGATATGTTCTGTCAGCATTGGCAGAACTGGATCGACAGCTAGAGCATGACTGAGCAATGAAAAGGGGTTTCTTTTTGCCCATTAGAATATGGGAAATGGAAAAATCGAATTACCTAATATGTGCAAAAATCTGCCTCTGCTATCCCATTGTTGCCACGATTTGGTAATCCCTCTATAATGTAGTGGTAATTTCAGCGGGACAGCGAATTTTACTTTTAAAAATTGAACACTAGCATGCCATCAGCATCATTTGAAGTATGGAGGTGAACTGTGGGAAGTGGTCCAGCTATGGATGAGCTGGTAGCTCTCTGTAGAAGGAGGGGGTTTATTTTTCAGAGCGCTGAAATATACGGTGGCCTGCAGGGAGTGTATGACTTTGGCCCGTTGGGAGTTGAATTGAAAAATAATCTTAAGAATTCCTGGTGGAAATCTCTGGTCTATGGGAGAGATGATATCGAGGGAATGGACAGCTCGATTTTGACGCATAGGTTAGCACTGGAATACTCTGGTCACAGAGAGAATTTCGTTGATCCCCTCTGCGAATGCAGAAAATGTGGTGAAAAAATGAGAACGGATCACCTGGTGGATGGAAAGTGTGATAGGTGTGGTAGCTCTGATATCGTGAATTTGAGTAATTTCAATCTTATGTTTAGAACAAACGTTGGTGCCCTGAGCAGCGACAGTAGTTTTTGCTACCTTAGGCCCGAGACTGCCCAGGGTATTTTCGTAAATTTTAAGAATATCATCGATAGCACTCCAAGAAAATTACCCTTTGGTGTAGCCCAGATTGGAAAAGCCTTTAGAAATGAGATAACTCCTAGAAACTTTATATTCAGAGTTAGAGAGTTTGAACAGATGGAGTTGGAGTTCTTTGTGAAACGAGGAACGGACGATAGGTGGCATGAGGACTGGCTTAGCATGAGAACCGACTGGTGGGTTGAGCAGGGTCTCGCGAGGGAGAACATTGAAATCGAATACCATAGACCCGAGAATCTATCCCACTACTCTAAAAAAACTGCCGATATACTCTATAGATTTCCAATTGGTTTTCAGGAGCTCGAGGGTGTAGCCAATAGGACGGACTTTGATCTAGGTACACACTCGAAGGATCAGAAAACCATAAACATAACGGCCAAAGTTCGCAATAACGTTGACTCCAATGGTAGGTTGGCCGTAAAGGATAACGATACTGGTGAATTTGATGTACCCTATGTGGTGGAATCCTCGGCCGGAGTGGAGCGAGGAGTGCTAGCCCTAATGAACGAGGCCTATGATAGAGAAGATCTTGGCAATGGCGATTCAAGGATAGTTCTGAGATTCAAAAAGCACATAGCTCCGATCAAAGTGGCAATAATCCCACTTGCTAGGAACAACCAGAACATAGTTAGAAAAAGTCTTGAGCTGAGGAGGAGACTGCAAAAACTTGAGTTTGGTAAGATAAAGTATGAGGACACCGGAAACATAGGTAAGGCCTACAGAAGGAACGATGAGATTGGAACCCCCCTCTGCGTCACCGTTGATTTCGAAACCTTCGAAGGGGAAAGCGAAACTGTGACGGTGAGGGACAGAGACACAATGGAACAAAAGAGAATAGAGGTGAATGAGCTTGAATCTTTCGTCAAGGATTATTTTGTCAGCTAGTCCAAATGAAAATGTATCTCCACGGCTTTCTGGTGGCAAGGTTTCAGCCATTCCATAACGGCCATAGGTCCCTTGTGGATAGGATGCTGGAGGAAACAAGAAATTCCACCATAATTCTGGGTTCTGCCCAGGAGAGTAGAACGGAAAAAAATCCCTTCAATGTCAGCGAGAGGCTTACTATGGTCAATAATGTCTATGGAAAGAGAGAAAATCTCAAAATATTTGCTCTGGATAATATCCCCAATGATGACGAATGGTATGGCCATGTTATGGAGAATCTCAGAAAAAACTGTCCTTCCTTTGGAAGACCGGAGGCTTTCTACTGTGGAGGTATTGATGAGGGGAGCTGGTTCGACAAGGGGGAAATGGCAATAGAAATTCTAGACAGGAGGAAACAGACCGGATATTTTGACATATCAGCTACTTGTCTGAGGGACATGATAAAAAATCACAGTGACGAATGGAAAAAGTTCGTTCCTCCGGAAAACATCGGACTCATAGAGACAACATTAGTTCTTTAAATTTGTTACCACGCTCCTCGAAATTTTTAAACATATCGAAACTGGCTGCTCCTGGTGACAGTAGTACAGTGGTATCCGACAGATCATGACTCCTTACTGCTCTGACCAGGTTCTCGAGGCTATCGAAGTATTCTGAATTACTGAGAATACCCATGATTCTCTTTCCGGTTTGT
>JAITBB010000108.1 GCA_031283795.1 Rickettsiales bacterium | reverse complement strand
TGTACTACGGGTCCTACACAATCAGCGCAATTACTGCTATAATATCTTCCATTGGCCGAAGGAGTATACCGCTTCTGGTGGCAAACGTGGGATATCTCTGTCTAGATGTATTTGCCCTGCTTAATCAGTTTAAAAAAGTTAGATCAGCAGCCCTAGTCTCTGGATTGCTCCTTCGCCTCGCCCTTCAAAATTAGTAAAACCCTCCCATCCTAATGATGGGCGGGCCCTCTCTAAACCCTCTTCCTCGGAAAAGGACCAGGGGGCCTGTTATATGTAAATTTCCAGGTCGCTGAAGAAAAAGTGAATTTCTCTATACGAGCTCTCAATGTTATCAGAGCCGTGAAGCGCGTTTCTTGTTATGTCGGTTCCGTACTTCCTTCTGAGAGTTCCCTCCTCAGCAGTCTGGGGATCAGTATAGCCAATGAGACTTCTATAGCCTCTGACCGCATTCTCCTTGCTGAGAACCTGAGCTACAATGGGTTTACCGGATATAGAGCTAACCAGTTCGCTAAAGAATGGCTTCTCAGCATGCTCTCTGTAGAACAGCCTAGTTTGATTCTCTGTCATAACAATTTTCTTCTGCACGACTATATCAAAGTCCTCGGCCTCGATGTCATGTATTATTGGTCCCTCAAGCTTTCTCTCCATTGCATCAGGTTTTATCAGGCTTAGTGTCATTTCTTTCATACAGCTCAACCGTATTTATATTAGGATATATTTTTTAATTGTAGTGGATTTTCTTTTAAAAACAAGGGCTAAGTTTGCCACTGAGAGATCGACCTCCAGCGTATACTCCCGGTGGGTTGTTGCTCCTATGGTATTCGTTGCAAGTCATTTTACTGTGCACTAGTTTGGTATTTCTCGTATTCCCACGACACCCCGATTCCCGCTAGAAATGTAAATAGTGGTCACTATGGAATTGCCATGAATATATGTTTTCCGGGTAGGGGTTCAGCAAAAATTCCTGGTCAACCGAAAGAGTCCGTAGAACGCACCGGACACAGAGTACCTGCCCGCAACAAAACGTCCATCATGGAGCTGTGATCTCCGAAGATTGTATGGCTACTCCATCCCCCTCCTACATGAGAAATCTTCTGAGAGCTACCAGCATGGTCAGAAGCACAAACAATCTCACTATTTTATAGGCATCAATTCTTTTGCTTCTATCCAGCAGAAACAAACGTTTTGCAAAATTTTTGGCATTCTCTTTCTTTTCACTAGATTTCACCTTTTCCAGCTCCTCACCGCTAAGAGAAGCATAATACTTCTCTTTTTCTCTGTTTCTTACGAATTCGCTGTCATATTCCGGGTGCTTTTTGAGGGCCTTCTGTATGAAAAAAACATCTAGCACCGAGAGAATCACTATAAACAGATCTACGGGCCATTCTAGGAATGCATAGAGTCTGACTTTAAATCTGACAAAAATATAGATTGCCGCCGGTACTGTGCACCAGTAGAGCAGCAATATCCTCAAGCCCTCTTCACCCTCTCTGCAGCGAGCGTAGGACTTCACTATTTTCCCCCTGGAAATCGAGTAGAACTTACCCATCAACACTGCGAACTTCCGATAGCAACTAGTCAAAAAACCTTTCATTTTCTCTTTCATTTCTCTTTGAAAATCCTCGATAACATAACCCTAAGTAGATAACTAATAGTTTTAAATGCAATACGAAAATTTATTCTCCGATAGGCACTGTGATAAATATATATGTGCTTCTAGATCCTAACATCTGATCCATGGATGCCGCTAGCCCATATAGCCCATAGACTATAGTGTGCAGTGATTTGGAAGAGGCTGGGCGGAATATAGAATACAGATACCCTGCGGTGACAGTAAAATAGGAGAAGAGAAAATTATATTTGGAAAACAGAGATATTAACCTGTAACAGAAGCTCGTAACAGACCTGACTCTAAACTAACCTCCTCTAGTGAAAGATCGATTCGGAGCAAGTCCAGAGTAAAATATGAGGCGAATTCTACAGTCAAATTAATCACAAATAAATAGTTAGAGTAGAGAGATGTCCCTGGAGGTTTCCCTATGTGTAAACCAATTCAATAGCGTTTCTGTTGTTTTCACCTATCCATGAAGTTGTATAGAAACTGATACACACAAGTGTCAGTCTTCTTGACTATAGTTCCTATGGGCCTATCCTTAAAGGGAGTTAATATTTTTCTGGTACGTAATATGTCCATCAATAAGAAGTTGGTTTTATTTGTCCTTCTGCTTCGCCTGGCAGCGCCAGTCGCTCTCACTGCAAACGCGGAGATGCGAATCATAATGCCCATTGTCAGCCTAGTTGGTGGTAGTGGCATAACTGCCACTGTTATGTGGTTTTACTGGGGTCATTTGGTTGAGTTCGTTTCGACCACTCGAGATAGGCTGGAAAGAAAAATATGGGAGTCTGGGAATAAAATAGATTCTGTGAAGGGGATGATTGAGGGAAAGAAGAAGAGTGTAGAACTGGAAAGGCAGAATCTGGAGAATGAAACTAGAATCACAATCTCCCATATAGATAGAGAACGTAGAGAAGTTCTGGACGAAATCGAAGTGGCAGAGAAGGAAGACATGGAGTGTGTACGTAGAAATAGAGGAATACTTGATACTACGACAGAGAAATGCCGGGAACCAAGCGAAGGTCAGAAGCACTAGTTTTATGGAGAGAGATCTGGTAATTTTTTCAACTTTTACCCCAAATATTATTGTGTAATAAAATCGTTTGTTTAATAATGAGCACACTATTTGCTAGTTTGATCCGGTAAGTCTAGACGTCCAGAGGGGAGCTTTTTGCTATGGGCAGAGCTCAACCCGCCCTGGGTTCTCCGTTCTTAAAATAATTCCGGCGTTCTTTGGTTCTTTGGCTGGAGTTGCCTATGTCTGATGACGGTGAGGGTGAGAATTGCTTGAGTTTTCTCCCGAAATTTTTTAAGCCCCATATCTGGAGGATTTTTGTGTCCTTCTTTGTTTTCACAGCATTGGCTGATTTTATAGAGTTTCTCGGAGGAAATTATGTTCTGAAGGCCCTTATAGATAGGCTGGGAAGTGGAAGCGCTTCCCCAAACTACGGAACAGTGGTGCTGCTGCTGGCAATATACCCTCTAGTGGTATCCGTATCCTATCTGGCCCAGGTCGTCAACAGAAAA
>JAITBB010000105.1 GCA_031283795.1 Rickettsiales bacterium | reverse complement strand
AGCTGTATTCCAGATCAAATCTAAAATCGAAAAGTCTAATTCCGGCAGTCAGGCCGACGTAAACCGGGGTCTTGTATTTAAGACTAACCGTCTTACCACCAAATTCGGACGACTCGTTCTTACCACCAAAGCCTGCGCCGGCCCTTGGCCCAACATAAATACCAAATGGCAACAGAGCCAGGGAATTTCGCGCAGTGGCCATAAACATGGCGGCCATCAGGACTGGATATAGTATGTATTTTTTCATAGATTCTCCTAAATAAGCTAAATCAGCTCTAGTTTGAAACATTATAAATAAAAAAACAATCGGAAACTCGATCAGTTCTATTTTTTCAGTTTCATATTTGCAACTTTTTGGTACTGCTCCCCAGGTTGTTTTCCAGATAGCATTCCAGCCCCGCGGCACCTCATCAGCTAGACAGAGAAAAATTGTGCAGTTTTTACAAAGCCACTAATTTTTTAGATTCCATATCTCTGCTATCCAAGTGCCCATCCCCGCGCCCAAACGGCGCGGGGGAGTTTACTGGTCGGAAAAGATAAATCTGTCAACAGACGCTAGATCATAGTAGGTTCGCGGTACTATTTCACATTCTTGCAGTAGTAGTTGAAGGTCCTTGGTTCGTAGAGGTGCCCTGTAAAATATGCCAACAATACATTTATAAATGTTGCTTCGGTTTCCACCGCGGCAATATTTTCCGCGCCACCACAGAATTTTCCAATATTGCGTTCCTGCCTTTGTCCTAGACCAAAGAAGAAAAAGTTTGCGTTTTCACTGTAGTCCGGCTCGCGTCCTTTAAATTGTATTTTTCCATCCATGACCATTCTCTGGGCAGAACAGGAGCACAGCACACCCAGAACCAGCGCACAGGTGCAAATTTTTAGATAATCATATATCTTCATATAAATGATGAGTTAATCAGATTATTGATATAATCATAATTATAAATGATCATAATTGTCAATGTACAGATATAGGATATATAACCAGTGTTTTTGTCGTCGCACGTTAGTTACCTAGCTTTCTGACAGTGTTGTACGTTTCTCTGGTTCCTCATCAGAAAGATCAAGGGGAGAAGAGCTATAACCCGCCATTCTTCGTTGCCATGGATCCGATACTGAAGGATTTTCCTGATACTACCTATAAATCAAAGAGCATCAAAAATAACGAAAAATAACGTTAGTTTTTCAACCAATTGTAAATAACTACGCCAGTGAGGGCCAAAAATTATTAAATCTGCTATGCTGTGGACTATCTTGCTACCCAGTTAATTGGTTTCACTGAATATTTATAGCTATTAATAGTGGTAAACGATGGATGTCCGACCTCAACAATTTCACTAAACAATAACTTGTAAAAATAATCTTCCGTTCCTAGAGAGGATCGCCACTATCGTGCGCCACATTAGTTCAGCTGGTAGGTATTATTTTCCCACTGGAAACCCGCTGAAGCGCCTGGCCGGGTCATTAGACAGACGAAGATCATATCGCCAACAGCAGCCGGATAAACTCCTGCCCATTTCTAGTGACAGGCTGATCAGGCCTCAATGCTCCCAGGCTAAATACTGTGAGGTTTACAACGATTGGTTGACAAGAAATAATTCCCACTGTATCCTATTGAATGTCAGGTGTTAATGTGAATGATGTCTACTAATAATGATTGGTTCAGATTCTCGACAGTTTCCAGTATTCTGGTAATGGTAGTTGTGACTAATTGTATAACTGTGCATGCGGCAGACCCCCCTCCGGCCAGAAAAGTCATCATAGATAATGACGATTTAGAATATCTGGGAAACAAAGAGGTGAACGAGGTAGTAACTGCGGCCTGGGAGATATATAATGAGCAGAAGCTCTTCGATCAGAAAAACGCTCTGGTCAATAAGATTTCATGTAGCACTAGAATTCATAACAACGACCATATCCAATGGGGACATAAGTCCTATGCGGACGGGGAATACGCCGGTGATCTAAAAAATGGACTGAGAGACGGGCTAGGAAAACATGTGATGGCAGGCGGTGTATTTGAAGGTTGCTGGAAAAATGACCTAGAGGACGGACAGGGAATATTCATAGATCACTCAGATGATAGCATATACTTTGGGACCTGGGTAGGTGGAGAACGACGGGGAAGAGGAGTACAACTCAAACACGGCTCTATGGAGCGCTATAGCTATCATGAGAATGGCGAAATTAATAAAATTGAGAAGATGTCGCTTCTGTACAACAACAAAGGACAAACAATCGGCGCAGATAATGGTTCACGAGAGAAGAGAGCCGTCCTCGAAACAGTGTCCTATATCAGTACTGGCCGTGCAGAGGAACACAGGTATTTTCTAGCTAGTAGGGATAGCTCCAGGCAGAAACCACTCACGGTCAACTACGAGAATATTAACCATCTGCTCAATTTGGATAAAGTTGGGGAGCTGAATGACCTCATAAGAAAAGGAGCCATAGCGGGAGTCGGAGATTTTAGCGAGTTGAAATCCTATGCCAGAGATCTCGTCGAAGACATTCTATACGGTGGCGGTATCATCTGTAGAGACGGAGGTAGCAGGTTTATGGTGCTGCCAAGTTCGAACGGTAGAGCTGTGATGATGGGTTCAGATGAATCATATCTGCTGCTGTTGGCGAGCATCAAAAGTGTGGATGATCTGAAAAGAATAAGGTTCCAGATGGTCGGGACTCTTTGGAGAGAGGGAACCATGACCAAAGAATCCTACAGAGATATCAGGTTTTTCAGAGAATCCACAGGTACACTTGAAATCACTGACCAGGCTGCAGATGAATACCTGGCTATAATTATAGGAGGCTCTATCCCCCATGCAGCTAGTGCTATTGTGGATATAAAGAAGATAAGGGAAATGGATCCGGACTTTGGCAACGAGAGGTTTTTTTATATCTATGACAGTTTGAGAAAT
>JAITBB010000092.1 GCA_031283795.1 Rickettsiales bacterium | reverse complement strand
CTCTCCTCATCCTCCATCTCTTTCTCAGTAGCCTTTGCCAACCTTATTAGAGTTTCATCGCTAAGTTTGGATAGATCCTGTATCACTATAGTGCTTGACCGGCTCAGCCTTATTACATCTTCTCTGCCAATTATTTTATCACAGAGTTCCACTGCCTTTAGTCTTTCCATATTGCTGGAGCTGTTGTCGAGTGCTATGTCGATAATCGTTCTGTACATAGCCTCCATCACTGTTTTCCCGGAATTTCCAACCTCCTCACACATTAGATCGGTTAGAACGGCGCAGAGATTCTTCTTGGCCTTTAGAATTTTGTTTGTTTTCTGAGCTCCAATTCTTCCGAATCTGCTGGCTTCTTCTCTTGTGAAGTTTGGCCTTTTAATAATATTTCCTGTCATATTTTCCTCTCTGTTTTCCGGGTCGTAGCTGCGGGTCGTGAACATCTTCCTTTGGACTTTTTAAGTGTATTTTTTCCACTTCTTTATACAACATTTTTTCAAGCAAATCAAATCGTTTCGCTAAAAGATAAAAAAAGTTATGTATAAATTTACCTTTTGTCTCTACCTAAATCCTCTAATTCTTTCAGAGAATCCTCAAAATCAACCTCAGCCCGGGATTTATTGAGATTAACTCGTTTTTGTCTGTATTCATTATATTCTTCAATGGCCCTGGTGATGGCTTTTCTGTGAGAAATGACACCAGAGTGTTGTAGCGCCTCATGGCCAGTGAGCTTTAGAAATTCATCGAGTTTGTCTACCCAGTCGCTCATATGCATGGCTCTATGATTTCTAGCCTGAAGTTCTGCAAAATCCAGATAGGCGGTCACAATTCTATTGAGATTAGTCAGTTCCTCTTCACTGAGATAATTCTTAGCTATTTTCATGTCGTCTTTAGTAATCCTACTGCCATCAAAATTGGTTAGACCCGCATTCGGTTTTTTTGAGTCGACTCTATTATATATGATCTCCGCTGCAGTCTGCTTTGAAATGCTATAGTGCATTTTGTTCTGAACAGTTCTAAAGAATAGTCTAGAGCTTTCAGCTTTGCCATCATAGTCAACACTTGTGGCGTAGATATCGAGAATTTTCTGGTAGAATCTCTTCTCCGATGAACGTATGTCTCCTATGCGCCCTAGCAGTTCATCAAAATAATCTTTTCCGAATCCCTTTACGGATTTAAGTCGTCTATCGTCTAGAGCAAATCCCTTCACCATGTACTCCTTTAGAACCTCCGTTGCCCAGCGTCTAAACTGTGCGCCTCGGTGGGAGCGAACTCTATAGCCAACGGCTAGAATCATATCAAGACTGTAATTGAGCGTTGAGTATTTTTTACCATCCTCGGCAGTTGTAAGGTATTTCCTTACAACTGAATCTTCTGATAATTCGTTTGAATCCAGTATATCGTTTATGTGTTCACCAACAGTTTGCTTTGTGATCTGGAACAATTCTGCAATTTGCTTCTGACTGAGCCAGAGAGTATCATCCTCAAGCCTAATGTCTATTTTTGTTCTCCCATCCTCCGTCTGGTAGATGAGGATGTTTCCATTTTTCTCTGTCATAGAATTTCCTTTCTCCTCTCGTTCAGATTAATTACTTTAGCTCCTGTCTCCTCTTTTATTCCAGCGTTGACGAGAATAAAGTCTTCTACCATTTGCATTGGTTTTCTCAAATCCTCAACACCAAATTGGATATAGCCAGAAGTCACATCCTGGGAGCTGTGATTTAGAAGTAGAAAGAGTGTTCAGATCAGCCCAAACAGATGTGGAATAAAAAAGCACTATCATTTCCATAGGACATGATCTTTATCTCCTATTAGTGGGCCATTAAGTATTCTGAATTTCTTCTCCGTATCCCACAGGGTTAGCAACTGATAATAGTTTTTGTCTGGATTCTGTAGTAATTCTGCTAATTTATCAATCTCTGCATATTCTTCCTCTGTGAGCTGCTCAAATTTGTTTTGAATATAATAAGGCTCCTGCATATAGAGTATTTCATTGTTCATAAGACTATGGAAATCGTAAAACAATTCCCACAGAGTAGGCATTAGACCAAAAAATCCTCCGGCATTATAATATTTATCCGGATTAAGAGTACCATTTCTTATGCCCAACCATACATCAGCGGCCCAGTGAAATTTCTCCTCTGGTATATCAAATTGGTCAAAACCCTCAGATCCATCGGCAAAAAAATCCGCATCTATTGCTATCCATCTCTGCTCAGAGCTATTCCAATACTGGTTAATCCAATGGTCAGTACATTTTTCACTAAAATATGTGGCAAAGCCTGAGCGAACTCTGCATGGGATCCCTTTCGTCTTTAGTATGGAGGCTATAAGTATGGAAACATAGCGGCAAGTAACAACTATCTTATTTTCGACCTTTCTATTGGCTGTAAACCCATTTGGATCTAATCTCAGAAGCTCTGCGATCATTGATACGGCAGTTGTCAATATATCATCTTCGCATCTTAATCTGTGCCATGGAAAATCATTCATATCTCCATAGCGCAAATCCCTGTTTGCCTTTATGTTACCGTTTTTTAGAATACTTCTGTGAATTACCTGATGGCAAATTAGGCTGCCAAGCTCACTAACACTATCTGGCAATTGTTTTATGAATTCTCTGTAACAGCCCGGATTTGTAAATGTGCCATACTCCAAATAATGGTCCAGAATTCCATTGTCC
>JAITBB010000096.1 GCA_031283795.1 Rickettsiales bacterium | reverse complement strand
TTCTCTCTAGAATTCCATCGGGCCCATAGTGATTGTAGGTCACCGTCGAACGAACACCATTCTCATCATATTTTTCTGTGTACAGCTTTCTTCTTTTTCCAGAGTCTCTGTCACCAATCTCCCCATTTTCTCTATAAAATTCTCGGGACATGGTGGTCTGTTCCTTCAGGGAACCATTGTTATACAACCATTCATAGACACGGCCTTTCCGGTCAGTAGATATTCCCTTTCCATGTTTCTTAGAATTCTTCCAATTACCTTTGTATTTGCCTCTATCTGTATAGTAGTATGTTCCCCAGCCATTCATCATACCATTTTCCCAATTACCTTTGTATATATCCCCATTTCGATGGTATTCTATTCCCTGTCCATGCATTTTACTATTTTCCCAATCACCAACATAGTATACTTTCCTATTTGGATAGTATTCTGTTCCTTTTCCTTTTCTCACATTATTTTCCCAATTACCCTTGTATTTATTCCCGCTTGGAGAGTGGTATATTCCCTGTCCATGTTTTTTATTATTCTCCCAATCACCAATATAGCATGGTTTCCCATCTGGATAGTATGTTGTTCCCTTTCCTTTTTTCTCACCATTTTCCAAATTACCTCTGTAGAACAACGTTCCATCGTTTCCACGCAGTTTTCCATTTCCGCTGAGAATTAGTTCTCCACCTGCTCCCTTCTCTAGTCTGCCAACATAGGTGTACTCTTTTATACCTTCAGAGCACTCAACGGTGTATATCTGGCGTCCTTTGGAATCAGCCTTTACTTTGGGTGTTCCGGTTATCTTCAGGACCATTTTCCTTTCCCATATTTTAATGCATAAGAATGTGCTACATCAGATATTTACACATACAAGAGCCTATAGGCACCGCCCGACTGTGTTCCAAGCTGCCGATCTCTATTTTATTCATATTGGCAGAGCATGTTTAGAGTGTAGATCTCCAGCCATAGCCAGAACCCCGAATTCTTCGAAATTTCCATTCTCCCCTCGTCGTCCTATCTCTCAACTATGAGTATCGCCCTTGGCTAATTGTTTTTCGTCATTTTATAGTTATTTCTCTAGGGATCCCTTGGGCTCTATCTGGTCTATTACTTTAGTTAGGCGACGTCCTAGCTCGGCCCGCTGTTCTGATAGCAGCTCTTCGCTAAATTCATTCTCCACAGCGTAAAATATCCCACTCTTCCTCAGAGCCTGAAGAGCAACCTTTACCTTCGGAGATTCTACCCCATATTCATCTTTGATAGATTCCGGGGTTATTTCTCCAATTCTTCTGGATAAATGATCATGATATTTTTCCCTCAGACGTTTTTTGGTTTCATCATCAAAACTGGTTTTTATCTCCTTTTCTTTTTTTTCAATCAGAGAGGCGATTCTTATCTCGAGGACCATGGATAGAGCATCATTATTCAGAAGCACCCATGAATCATCTGTGATTTCTAATATCCGCTGCAAACCTCCATTCGACTCAATGTTAATTTCTCTCATCAGGCTCTGGGATACAGGTGTAGGACACCCTAGTTCAGACAGAAACTTAACCATGTCTTTAGAGGGAGGAGTTATCTCTGGGAACTGCCCTCTGGAATTAGTTCTATCTGTCTGGCTATTGCTATGTGTATCATCTGATCTGGCTACTTTGGTTAAATGTCTAAGCATGTCGATCCATAGCAATAGGAACTCCATGGTAGATAGCCGGGGTACCTGTACACGACGCTCTGATCCAGACAGGGGTTTACCTTCAGAAGGAACTATCTCTGGGGACTGTTCTTTGGAATTAGTTCTATCTGTCCGGCTATTGCTATGGATATAATCTGATCTGGCTGTTTCGGTTAAATTTCTAGCCATTTTGAACCGTCGAGCTAGGTTTAAGTGAGATGGCCGGGGTTCTGATATATGACGCTCTGGTCCAGACAGGAATTCAACAACTGAGCCTTCAGAAGAAAGCATCTCTGGGGACTGTTCTTTGGAATTAGTTCTATCTGTCCGGCTATTGCTATGTGTATCATCTGATCTGGCTGCTTCGGTTAAATTTCTATCCAGTTCAAACTGTCGAACTCGGTCTAAGGAAGATAGCCGGGGTTCTGATATATAACGCTCTCGTTTAGACACAAATGGGAACTGATCTTCGAAGTTACTCTCTTTAATTCCGGCATCCTCTCCAATATTCTCGTCATTCTCGTCATCCAAGTCCTCTGTCTGGCTGTTGCTGTAGATGGCATTCTGTCCAATCATTTTGGCCTGTTGCGATAGCGCTTCGCTAAACTCACTCTCTACAATGCGGAACGTTCCAATTTTTCCTGCAACAATAAAAAAGTCTCTAAACTCGGATCTAAGCTCAGATATAATCTTAATTCCATGTATATGCGCGTCTGAATCACATCCCAGAGTTACTTCCTTAATCCTTTTGAGTAGGCGATCATGATATTTTTTCTTTAGATGTTCCTTGGTTTTCTCATCAAAACTGGTTCCCATCTTCTTTTCTTTTTCCCCGATCAGAGCGGTAATTCTCTCCATGAAGATCTCAGATAGGGCATCATCGTCCAGAAACGCCCAACAGTCTGGCATTAGCCGATAGGCATTTTTTAGTTCATTAGCGTCAGTTATCGCCATTGTACGTTGAATTATCTCTTTGTTTTTGTCTTTGTTTTTGTCTTTGTTTGTGCCTTTACGTGGAGCAGAAAAGCGCCCATCCGTGTTCCTAAGTTTTTCCTTCCTAAGTTCTTCCTTCATTTGTTCCATATTCATCAATTCTTCTTCCAAAATTCCGTTTGGTCCGTAGCTATAGTGGATCACAGTTGAATAATTACCATACAAATCACATGTTATTGTGTACAGTTTTCTTCTCTCTCCAGAATTTTCATCACAAATTTCCCCATTCTTTCCATAAAATTCCCGAGACTTAATGACCTCTTCACTTCGAAAACCATATTTGTACTCTAGTTCATGGACGCAACCGTCCCTGTCAACGTGTATACCTTGGCCATGTCTTTTACCATTCCTCCAACCACCATCATATATCAGCACTTTATACTTTGAAAACAGCTTTCCATTCCCACTGAGAACGGTTCTTCCATCCGCTCTAAATTCAAGATCACCAGAATAGAAACATTCACGGTCTTCTAAATCTTCCTGACACCTCAGGAGATATATGTCGCCAACTCCAGGCGTATGCATTATCTCAGGCTCGTCGTCCACTATTCTGATAGTCATTTTTTATCCTAATTTTAAATACTGCTGCATATTATCCATTATAAAATTATATATGCAATATATATGCAAGGATTTATTTTCGCCACAGGGTCTACCTCCAACTCTTTACTCCTAGTAGACCATTTATTTCCCGCGACATCTCACTGCGAGTCACTAGTCCACTATTCGTGTATTCCTAGAGCTATTTAGCTCCTACCGGAGAATATGCTAGAGTCATTCGGAGGCAGAAAATAGAGACAAAATCCCCTCACCCAAGGCTGTTTCCTGAGTTAATGTTTTCTAGGGTGCCTGCCTCTATTCTCTGGATGGAGACCACAAATACTATCTAAACCAGAAGTAATGGAATATTTATCATAGCTCTAGACCAGTTATCTCCAATGCCAGCGGAATCGTCAATCACCACAACCCTGTCTCCGATTTCTATCTCATCAAAATTCTCCCTATTCGTTCTTGCACAGATCTGGTCCATGGATACCACACCACAGAGTACGCAGGGAAAAATTTTCCCCCCACTGTTCTTCACAAAAATTCTTGCTCCGGTTCCGCTGATTCTTCTGCTGAAGCCGCCGAGATATCCAATGGATACTGTGATCAAAAGGTCTCCGCGTCTAACCAGTTCAGTTGCGCCATAGCCACAAAAACCATCTTCGTCAACAATTCTTTTCTCACTAACTACAGATGTTAGTTTCACCAGCCTACCCTCCGAGTCAAACTCTACAGAGATCTCGGAGAGGCCACTGGGGGGGGTTTTTCTATTTTTTGCATCAAATTTGCATCCTCTGGTGCCTATCTTTAGGCTGCAACTATCTCTATTGACGGCAAGAATTGTGGCAAAAAATTCCTCTGGGATTGAGCCATTCATTCTCGAGAATTCAAAACCATCTATATGACTTCCCTCCAGATGACCAACCAGCAGAGCCGCTGTTGATGCTAAACTAGTCACGTCGCCGTCAAAATCCAATATGGTTCGGTAATCCTCTAGTCTTTCAACACGAATCTTTTTCCCGTCCACGTAAACAAATCCATTTCTTCCATATTCCTCGGCCAGGCCGTTCCTTTTTCCAAAGTTTATGTACACTTCATCTGTTTTCTCGTCGCATTCTAGTGGGCACACTATGGTCAGCGCAGTTCCTATTTTTGGGATCTTTTCCCTTTCAAAGGTGAATAAACCTATTCCTATCCTACTACAGTCATAGAGAGATCCTGCTATATAGAGAGCGCATCTTGTCTCTGCCAAACTCTTCCTCACATATGGAAAAGAGGAGGCTATTTTTTTAAAATTGTCCAACTCCTTTACAGTATACTGTTGACCCAGGGAACTATCAAGTGGGCATTGGCAGCCAACATGGCCCATAACCATAGCCAAATTTATCCTATTTTTCCTATCTGCCGCGAAATCTCGAAAATATGGTGCTAGATTTGCCTGAATTCCAGATCTATTGATTCCTGTATTAAACTGTAGAACAGCATCTAGTTCCCTATCAATATTTTGAGCATACTCTGACCATATTTTCAACTGTTCTAGACTATTTATAACGGGAGTTGCACGATATTTCACAAATATATTCTCCTGCCCGGTAATCAAACCTCTAAGGACATATATGCTCCCCACCCTATCTCCAAAATTCAGCCGGATGTCACAGGCTTCTTCGAGAGAATAGACAAAGAAATCCCTCTGGGGATCATCAATACTGAGAAGTGTGTCCACAACCTCCAGGACTCCAAGGCCATAGGCATTGGCTTTGACAACTGGAATGCAGTTTTTGCCCTGACCGGTTAGCTCCCTAAAAAGAAGATA
>JAITBB010000084.1 GCA_031283795.1 Rickettsiales bacterium | reverse complement strand
TATGGAAAACAGCTGGATATATAGAGTATATATATCCTCTAGATCCGAGCTGGATAGTGAACTTATGACCGAGATGGAATACGAGGAGTATCTGGAAGAGGCTGGAAGGATGTAAATGGCGCTGAAAATAGCCGATATAACCAAATTCACAATGCAGGACTATCCTGGTAGGCTGGCCTGTATAGTGTGGTTTGCGGACTGCAACATGAGATGCAGGTATTGCCATAATGCAGATCTGGTGAACCAGAAAGGTGGTTTTATGGAGGAGGAAACCCTATTCGATTTCCTAAAAACTAAAGTTGGTCTACTGGATGGGGTTGTACTATCCGGAGGGGAGTGTACCCTATATGCCGGACTAGATAGGTTTATTGGCAGAATAAGGGGTCTTGGATTTGCGGTGAAGATAGACACGAATGGTTTGAATTATTCTATAGTCAGGCGCCTTGTGGAGGACCGGCTGGTTGACGCTGTGGCACTGGACTTTAAGGCTCCAAAGAGCAAATTTACCCTGGTGACACAGCTGACTGTGACTCTCTACGACGAATTCGAGAAAACTCTGAAATTTTTGGTAAATAGTCTGTTAGAGAGAAACATATATCTAGAAATTCGGACAACGGTTCACACCTCTCTCCTGGGAGAGGATGACATCAATGGAATCATTAAAATCCTCGACGACCTAGGCTACAGCGGAACATTCTTCCTACAGAACTTCCGCGACAACGACGGGAAGACTCTCTCGGGCCTGGCCAAACAGGACCGAACCCTCAGCAGGGAGAAAATATGTAGGCCGAAACACTTCATCCTGGGCTATAGGAACTTCTAACGATTCACAGCCCACACCGTCTCTAGGCCGTAGCTAGGGCGCTGTCTGGAGACGGGTTAGCACCAGGGGGCAAAGGAGGCTAGGTCCAGACGCTAGGATTTGAGTCTGGATGACACCTTCTTTTTGTAGGTTTCTAGCTTCTCGAGAAGATTTTCATTCAGTTTGCCAAACATATTGTCAGCTATCTCCTTATCGGAATTCATACTTTTCTGACTTTCTCTTATCTCTCCGATAGCTTTCTCTACGGTCTCTAGGGTTTTCTTAAAGATCCTACTCTCCAGTTCACGGCCTAGTTTTCTGCTCAGAGAACCGTCTTCGGCGAATACATCGGTTATGGCGTACTCTCCCCTTATGGTGTCCTCCATATTGTTGTATATGACGATCGGACAAGCTCCCTTATCGAGAAGATACTTGACTATTTCCTCATTTCCAGCCTCCACTGCATCTCTGAGCATGAAATGCATACGCCTTCCGTCCCTGAGATCGTCTACCTTATAGGAGTCTATTTCCTTCTTGACAATGGCTTTATCGATCTTCTTTCCTTCCCAGCTGTCGCTTCCCCACAGGAAATTTGAAATTATATTTTCTCTTGGACCAAATGATACCATAATAATACTGTTATTTATAATATATTGCTATAATAAGAATATGTCTATAATAGTCAAGGAAAAATTGTGGTCTACAAATCCATAGTGCCTGGCATGAAACATTCAGAATGATCGAATTCTCTCTGTCGCCGTCTAGCGGTGGAGAAGAGACCACTAGGAAAACTAATAGCCTGGAATAAATAGCTGGATCTATGATGAGGCGAAAATGATGATGGTAACCGTGGCGGAAACCATCATGGTGACCGAAATTCTCTAGACATGATCTAGCGAACTCTGGAGGTAATGGCTGGGAGGATGGGGGAATCACAGACTGGAGACAGGATGGATTTTGACGCGGATAGATAAGGTCCTGTGGCCAGCGGCAGTTGGTTAAACTCAATTCTACTGACTTTACCTAGATCTATTCGGATAACCAGGGCAGACTAAATGGCTGTGAAACTCTATGGAGGGAGGTTCTATTCGGTGTCCAGATGAATTTGGTTGAGATCGGGTATTTTTTCAATATCGTACAACTCTCCACCATTACAGTTCCTGGGACGAAGTATTTCCATGGCCAGTGTGGTGAGTGTTGGTCTACCAATGTTCAGAGTGGCATCTTCTTTCCCGGTCTCCTCATCATTCAGTTCTTCGTCTCCCAAAAACATAAAATGAATTCCTTCGGGATTTAGGTACTGGGCTGAAACAGACGAACCATCAAAAACAAAACCATCTCCATTTTCGGTAGAATCCAATTGTCCAACGGAATCAATCTTCTCTATTTCTTTAAACTGTCTCTTCAGAAACGATCCAAGAATCCTAGTTTCCAGTCCTGGCTCAATACTATTAGCTCCATAGAGAGAGAAAACTCCTGCATGTATAGCAACCGCTCTTACCACCGTACCCAGCAATCCCATATCTTCTCCAGCATATCGTTCATTATTGAAATCTGGCAGCACATTTCGTGTACGGTCAATGTGATTATCAAGTAACCCCGTTGAAGAGGGATTGTCAACTTTATTTCTACATTCTAGCGAAGCCCCGGCCATCATCTTTTTTAGTGCTGCTAGAAATCTAGAGCGCACTCTTTCGGGGCAGGCATTTTTTTTGAAATGCGATTTACTCAGTATCTCAATAATCCTCCATCCCCCGCTACATCTGGCCGGAGTGGAAGAGAGCAGAATAGTTACGGTCGTTGCGAATAGACACAATAATTTTTTTTCCATATCGTTCATAGAATTTCATAGAACCCTATTATATGCAAAAAAAAGTTATATGCAAGTGCGTGAAAAAAGACATGGAAACTTTGGCAGAAAAGAAAAATATTGGGCAAAGGAATGGGTCTAGGATAGACGCTGCATAGGTGACGGAGACAGAAAAAGCTTAGAGGAGATAACCACGGGGGAATTCACAGAGATAATAGATCGCACTAGAAACAATGTTGTCATGGGACCTCTAGATCCAACACGAGAATACTAGTGTCAGAGTTCTATGACAGTGCCACTGGTCATGGAGCTGACATTTTTAGAGGAGGAGGTAACTGGAGACTTTCCATTTTCAACTGAATCAATCCAAATGGATGGGAGTTCAGAGTCTGAAAAGTCTCCACTCTACTCCTGATTTCAAGACCCCCAGAGAATGTTATCTACCCATTGGCGGAGGGAGGTGAATTCTGTCTAAAAAGTCTTATAGGCTGTAAACGTGTATACCACCAAATATGGTCTTGCAACTATTTGGCCAGGTGATATAATATCTTGTATTAGAAAAAAATTGGAGAATATGGATAGCGATGAATTCAAAATATTGAAACTGGCAAGGACTGTCGGCTTTAGCAACAGTATGTTTCATAAATCTCTAGAGAAATATTCTAGTGTTGACGGTATAATAGAAAATTTTGCCCACCTACGTTCGGAAAATATCAAAATATGCAGTGATGAGAATGCTATGAGAGAGCTCGATGTGTGCAAGAAGTTGGGTGCAAAAATAATAACCTATAAAAATACTGAATATCCACGTTATCTGAAGACTATACGGCCATTTCCGCTGGTGCTAACGTGTATCGGTAACACAAGCCTTCTGAACCATGAGAGAAAGGTTGCCATAGTTGGTTCGAGGAATTGTTCCATAAATACCTTTAATTTCACAAAGAGAATTTCCAAGGAGATCTCCAGTTATGGCTATATAGTTGTTTCTGGTCTGGCGAGAGGAGTTGATGCCGCTGGGCACATAGGTTCTTTGGAGAATGGCACCATAGCTGTTCTAGGGAGTGCCATAGATAATATTTATCCAAAGGAGAATGAGCATCTGTATCATGAAATAGTGGATAAGAATGGGCTAATAATTTCAGAATTCCCTATGGATACTAAACCTAGGCCTGAAAACTTTCCTATAAGAAATAGAACGATAACTGGCCTTTCGAAAGGAGTTCTTATAGTCAGTGCCGGTCCAGTGTCCGGCTCCCTACATACGGCTAATCAGGCGTTGAAGTACGGAAGAGAAGTCCTGGTATTTCCCGGTAATCCCTATGATGACAACTATATTGGTTCCAACAAGCTTCTGCAGCAGGGAGCAACTATGGTTATAGACGCAAAGGATATAATAGAAAATCTGGAATCCTTCAATATGCCTGAAAATACTGAAATTATGAATGTAAACCCCAGACAAAATTCCGAGAATACTGAAGTATCCGCTGGGAAGAAGGAATCCAATGTCGTGGTCTGTGAGGAGGACAAGCCCGCGATGGAAGAAGATCTTAGAGAATTAACCGCCGAAGAGATGGTTCTGTCCAAGCTGGACCACAATCCCGTTGAAGTGGGAGAACTGATCGACCATATTGATCTGGAAATAGATAAAATAAACTCCATTCTCATGAAGCTGAACCTGGAGGGAAAAATTAGTATTGAAGGCGGGAGGGTGTGCCTGCTGGGGAATAGTTCGGGTAATCACTAGAGTGGCAATTCTAGAGTGGCAATTATAGGGACCAGGGACGCAGAAAGACGAAAAGTTCTAAGAGCTGGCTGAGCTAGGTCGGATGTGGTTGGTATCGGACTATTGGTGATAGCCGGGGCATATTTTGTGTCTCTGGTGCTATAGTGGTGCCCGGCTGATTGGCCAGACCAATCGATCCCGATTGGTCTGGCCGCACCTGTCAAAAAATAAAAAATTGCATTTTACACCTACAGTACTACACTGCTCCCAGGAAATGTTTAGATAATTTTCAGGTAAACTATGAACCTACAGCCGGTTAGAGGTACTAGGGATCTGTTTGGTGAGGATATAAATAAATACAATCATGTTGTAGAGGTAGCCAGGGAAATTTCTCTCGCGTACAATTTTACTGAACTCATGACCCCTATATTCGAGTTTAGTGAGGTTTTTGAGAGAAATCTCGGGGACACGTCTGACATTGTGCTCAAGGAGATATATAAATTTAAAGATCGAAGTGATAATTACCTGAGTCTGAGACCCGAATTCACCGCTGGGGTTGTCAGGGCTCTGCTAAATAATTCGGAGCTGGGTGATAGGTTACCCATAAAGCTCTTTTCCCATGGTCCAATTTTTAGATATGATAGACCCCAGAAGGGAAGATATAGGCAATTTAGCCAGGTGAACTTTGAGTGCTTTGGGATTGACGGATACATGGGAGATGTGGATATGATACTCATGTGCAGACGTTTTTTGGAGTCCCTTGGAGTGGACAATCTCACTCTGGAGATAAATTCCCTTGGTTCCGAAGAGAGTAGGGAAAGTTTTGAAAATTCTCTGGGAAAGTACCTGGAAAAATACAAAGGCGATCTGTCGGAGGACAGCAAGATCAGATTGGAAAAGAACATTTTGAGAATACTGGACTCTAAGGACGAGAGAGATAGGAAGATTCTGGAGAATGCACCGAGAATTGGTGCTCACTACACTATGGAAGATAGGAAATTTTTTTCCTCCATTCTGGAAAAACTGTCACTCATGGGAGTAAAATACGAGATCAATGAATCTCTGGTGCGCGGTCTGGACTACTACACATCCACAGTGTTTGAGTTCATTCCGGGCAAGCTTGCCGCAGACAGGCTTGGTGCCCAGTCCACGGTGATGGCTGGTGGCAGATATGATAGGCTGGTTGGTCAGATGAGTAACCGAAATGTACCGGCTGTTGGCTGTGCTGCGGGAGTGGAGAGACTTATGCTTCTGATGGAGGAACAGCAGCTTGGACTGGAGTTGATTTCCGTTATACCGGTGTCCGATGGAGAACTGGATCACTGTCTTGAATTGGTGGAAAGACTGCGAAGCAGAGGGATAGCCTGTGAGCTAAATTCTCATGGGAGCATCAGGAAAAAGATGACCCTAGCTAACAGAAGTCACAGTAAATATACAATCATAGTGGGGACGGAGGAAATTGGAACCGGTACTCTAACCCTCAAAGATATGGAAACGGGAATTGAGGAGAAATTGGATCCCAGCAGTTTACTGGAAAAATTATCTCCATTGCTGGAACTTTAGCTGGGGGAGCGCTTCGGATGGTTGGCAGTGGCAGGGTAAATCTCTGTTGTATTCGCTGGTTTACAAATTAAAAAATGTGATTACCCTCTGAACGACTAGCTATTGCTGAGGATAAAAATGAAGAGTCTGGTTGTGGTGGAATCACCCGCAAAAGCAAAGACAATAAATAAATATCTGGGTAACGACTACAGAGTTCTAGCATCCTTTGGCCATATAAGGGAGCTACCCAGGAAGAGTGGTAGTGTAAATCCAGACAACGACTTTGCCATGGACTACTGTCTGGTTAAGAAGTCCCAGAAACATGTCAAAGAGCTTATTGACAGTGCGAAGACCTGTGATGCTATAATTCTGGCCAGCGACCCGGATAGGGAAGGGGAAGCCATTGCATGGCATGTGATAGAGGTGCTCAGGCAGAAAAAAGCTATAAAGAATGACACGAGGATAGAAAGAGTTGTGTTTAGCGCCATAACCCGGGACACTGTACTGAAAGCCATGGGTGAGGTTAGAAAACTGGATATGGATCTGGTTAATGCACAGCAGGCAAGGGTTGCTCTAGACTATCTCGTTGGTTTTTCTCTGTCGCCGGTTCTCTGGAGAAAGCTCCCTGGCAGTAGGTCCGCCGGAAGAGTCCAGTCCGCTGCTCTGAGACTCATCTGTGAGAGGCATGTGGAAATATCAAACTTTAAGCCAGAGGAGTATTGGTCTCTGGATGTCCTTCTCGGAACGAAAAAAAATGGGGAGATTCTAGCTAGGCTAATTATGGCCGACGGTAAAAAGTTAGATAGACTATCCATAAAAAACGCAGAACAGGCGAAAAAGCTCAAATCCGAACTGGAAGGAGAGAAATACAGCGTTGATAAAATCGAGACGAAGGAGGTCAGAAGAAGTCCCTACGCACCCTTTACAACATCAACACTGCAGCAGGAGGCTTCGAAAAAACTTGGATTCCCGGCAAAGAAGACCATGAGTTTGGCACAGAAACTATATGAGGGGATAGACACTGGCAGCGGTAGCCAGGGACTGATAACCTATATGAGAACAGATGGAGTTTATACCGCTCCGGAGGCGATAGCTGCAACGCGCAAACTAATTCTGAGGGACTATGGCCAAAAATATTTGCCAGAGAAGGCCATTGTCTATAAAAATAAAATCAAAAACGCCCAGGAGGCGCATGAGGCTGTTAGACCAACGAATCCCGAGGCAACTCCGAGCAGTCTGAGGGACTATCTGAGCAATGATGAGTATAGGCTCTACGAACTGATATGGAAAAGACTCATAGCTAGCCAAATGGCCAACATGATTCTGAATCAGGTGTCCATAGACATAGGGACCTCCAGACACCTGCTGAGAGCCACCGGCAGTACGATAAAATTTGATGGGTTCCACATTCTCTACAGTGAGACCGAGGAGGATGGATCCGACGAGGATCTTTCCAATAGGCTACCCGATGTGGTCAATGGTGAAAGCCTGACTCTCAGGAAAATTATAGATAAGCAGCACTTCACAGAGCCGCTCCCAAAGTATACCGAAGCTAGTCTGGTGAAGAAAATGGAAGAGCTGGGAATAGGCAGACCCTCAACCTATGCCAATATAATAAGTGTTCTTCAAGATAGAGATTATGTAAAGCTGAAGAAAAAGAGATTTGAGGCGGAAAATAAAGGCTTGGCCGTTAATGCTTTTCTGAAACTCTACTTTAGAAAATATATCGAGTATGACTATACGGCGAAACTGGAGAATGATCTGGACATTGTGTCAAATGGTGAGAAAAATTGGAAGGAGTTGCTAAAAGAATTCTGGTTTCCATTCAAGACCGAGGTGGACCAGGCGCTACAGCTAAAAAATGCAGAGGTTCTAGAAAAAATGACTGTAGAGCTCAGTGATTCTCTCTTCAGATCTGATGGTCTGGGAATGAAAAACAAATGTCCGAGCTGTGGAAACGGTACCCTCGGTCTGAGAACTGGAAAATTTGGCCTATTCATTGCCTGTTCGAACTATCCTGAATGTAAATACACGGAACAGATCTCTAGC